>CAMCIE010000076.1 GCA_945874815.1 uncultured Bacteroidales bacterium | reverse complement strand
ATGACCCTTGCCGCGAATATGGCAAGGTGTATGAGATTGACTATGACAGGCATGTATATGACGGACATAACTGGCTGTATGTCAATCTTCCGATTGAGCGAATCAAGGAAATGGCCATTGCCTCGATAAAGGACAATACGGCGATGTATTTTTCTTGCGACGTGAACAAATTCTACCTCGGCAAGAAAGGAACGCTCGACCTTGCGAATTTTGACTACCGCTCACTTTCCGGTTTCGACCTCGGTATGGACAAGAAGGAAAGGGTTCAGACCCATGCCAGCGGCTCGTCCCATGCGATGACTCTCATCGCCGTTGACATCGACGGCGAAAGCGGACAGACAAAGAAATGGATGGTCGAGAACAGCTGGGGCCCGGCGTCAGGATACAAAGGATGCCTCATCATGACTGACGAGTGGTTCAATGAATATATGTTCCGTCTGGTAGTCGAGAAAAAATACGTTCCTCAGGATGTTCTGGACATGCTCAAGACAGCTCCGGAAAAACTCCCTGCATGGGACCCGATGTTCTCTCCGGAGATTTAGCCTATTCCCCGCCGACTGTCAGAGCACTGACCAGAACGGTTGGAATTCCGCAAGTTACAGGGACGCTCTGCTCTTTTCCGCAAGTCCATGTCCCATTATCGATACGCAGGTCTTTGCCGACAGCAGTAATGTCAGCGAGGGCCTGCGGTCCGTTTCCAATGATATTTATATCCTTGACAGGCATGGTCAGACGGCCGTTTTCAATCATGAAGCCGCTCTTGACAAAGAAGGTGAAGTCCCCCTCCCCTATCTGAACCTGACCGTTCGAAAATTCGTCCACAAAAATACCCTTCTTTACAGAAGATATGATGTTCTCTGCACTCATATCCCCGCTTTCCATGTAGGTTGCCCGCATTCGCGGTATCGGGTTGTAGCGGAAGCTCTCCCTGCGACCGTTTCCTGTTGATGGAATGCCGTACCATGCGGCGCTGACGCGGTCATGGAGATAGGATGTGAGGATGCCGTCGCTGACCATGTACGTTTTCTGAGCCGGCACCCCTTCGTCGTCATAATTGCCTGATCCTCTGTTGAATGCAATAGTACCGTCATCAACGATGTTTATACCTTTCATACATATTCGGCTGCCCATCTTATCGGAAAAAATGGACTGGCCTTTCCTGTTGAAGTCCGCCTCGAAGGCATGACCCATGGCTTCGTGAAGAAGGATGCCGGACGCTCCTGCTCCCATGACAACAGGCATACTTCCACCTTTTGGACGACGCGCTTCAAACATTGCATCAATTCCTTTCACGACATCATCCGCAAGCTCTACAATCAACTGATTGTCAATAAGTTCATATCCTTTTCTGAAACTCCTTGACGCAGTTTTCGTCTGGGATTGCTCTCCGCTAGTAAATACGGCTGTGACAGTGACACTTCCCATGGGCCTTGTGTCAAAGGTCAGTTCACCAAGGGAATTGTACATCATCACGTCACTTTGGGAGTTCGACGCCCTTGCCACGACCTTGTCGATGCGGCTGTCCCTGCTGATGACTTCTTTTTCGAGTCTGTTCAGAAATTCGAGAATCAATGATGAATCAGCATCTCTCCAATCATTGATTCCGTGGTAAAGGTCATACTTCTTGTCTGCAACCCTCTCATATTCCATCGTCTTTCCACCTCCGATGGCAATCGCCGATGCAGCCCTGGCCGCAGAAAGCATATCTGCCATTTCAGTAGTCTCGGAATAGGCATAACCTGTCTTTTCTCCTTTCAGGACCCTTATTCCGACTCCGTAATCCGTGTGGCATCCTCCTGAGGTGACGGCACCGTCTTTCAGCAATAGATTGAAATACACCGTATTCTCAAAATACAAGTCGCAATAGTCACCTCCATGCGAAAGGGCCGTTGCGACAATTTTGTCAAGCATCGGAACAGTCGTCCCGAATATATTGTGGTAATAATTATCGTTCATCATATAAATCGTTCAAATTTCGCATATACGAAACTGAAATTAATCATTTGTCCCCTCATCCCGGGATTCTTCCAAATCGGGCTCCATGACGATGGAACGGATAAGGTTGTAGGTCTTCTCGTCCCTGATATTGGTCACGGTGTCCTTCGACCCCTCGGCTACCACCCTGAACGGAATTTCCGAGTTGTCCGCAAGTATCCACCTTTCGCATACCGGAGCATAATCGTTGAAGAAATATTTGAGTCCTACCTTATAGCGTCTTCTGACGGTTTCTTCAGGGATATTGTGCCCGCCGGCAGCGACTCTTGCCTTGACTCTTTCTATTGCAAGTTCAGGTGAATTGAGCCAGAAATAAAGGACTGTGACCGTATAACCGACTGACTGTGCGATTTTTACGGTTTTAAGCAGGGTGCGTGTTGCCAAGGTGGTCTCAATGCCGAAATCCTTCCTCCGTGCAAGCAGGTAGCGGATCTTGGCAATCATATAGCGGCTGGCAAGAATCGAAGCCTTGCCGGGATTAAATGGTGAGAACCCCTTTGCAAATTCGTCAGAATTGACAAATTCACTGAGTTCCAGCATTTCCGGAAGTACTGAATATGAAGCAGTTGTCTTTCCGGAACCGTTGCAACCGGAAATAATGAACATCCTTGGCATATATTTTAATTTTACTTGGTCAATTAAATCTCATCTGAGGAGGCGGCACAGGTGACTCCATAGCCGAACAATGCAAAGTCTCCCAGCAGCGGGTCATCAGGAAAGACTTCACGCAAGGCATCGGTAATCTGCAGGGCTGTGACTATATCCTTCGGCTTGCGGCAAGTCAGCCCCAGTTCCGTTGCCTGGGTATAGACATGAACGTCAAGCGGAATGACCAGATCTTTTTTATCAGAGTTCCTCCAAAGTCCCAGATCCACCTTTCCGTCATCCCTGACCATCCACCTCCGCATCATGCATATCTTTTTATTGGGAGCCTTCCTGTCCTCCTTCTGGCCATAGACCAACACGCGCAACTGACTATCAGTCAGACTCTCCAGAGACTCCATCCGGGAATAAAGGTCACGGAGCCTTGCGCATATCCCGGCAAAATCACACCATTTAATAGTCCTGTGCATGCTCACCTGGTCGTCCCGATACTCCCCTGCCATCACATAGTCATAAGGCCTCCACTCCATCTGGTCAAACATTCTGTTGCAGTCACGGACAATCATGGCACGCCGCCCCCAGGCAAGATGCGCTGCCAGGAGTGCGCTGATTTCCACATCCTGCAGGCAGGCCTGACCGTTCTGATATTTACGGGCAAAATGGTTGGGAAAAGCTATTGGATCCTCCTGAAAATACTGAGGATCATTGTATTTCTCCGCCCATTCAATAAGTTTATGTTTCGTGACTGCATTCATTGTCTCCAAATATTCTCCATAACCTAAATTACAAATGTAATAAATTTCTCTGTCATTCCTTTCCATAAGTTGAAAAGATTTTTTGTGTCCCGGCAAAGTGGGCACTACTCGAAAGCAGTATTTGCCATGACGGAAAAATTATGTAATTTTGCAGGTTTCAATGAACCCTTTGCAGGGGGATTAAATTTTAGGAAATGGCTGGAATCATCACAGAATATGAAATGGAAATGGCGAGGTTCTGTATTGAGCGCGCTAAAGAACTCGGAGCATCTGCTTCAAGGGTGTCTTTGAGCAAGAACGTACTCGACAGCGTCACTTTTTTCAACGGGGAATTCGACAAAGTCACACATGCGTCAGACAGGTCGATATTCCTATATATATATGTGGACGACAGATACGGCACTTTTTCCACCAACCGTCTGGAAAAGGAAGAACTCAGTTCATTCATAGCCAAGGCCGTGGATACCGTAAGGATTCTGGAAGCGGACAAATTCAGGAAACTGCCCGATCCGCAAAGGCTTGCAAAGGATGCCCGGACAGGAACGGAAACCGGACTGTATGATCCTGCCTATTTCAATGAAGACATAGATTCGAGGATTGAAAAGACCCGCAGAATGTCCATATTCAAAACTCTGGACGACAATAACGGTTTCACCCCTATTTCAGAGGAATGTGAATGGTCAGACTCCGTTGACGACAATTGGCTCATTGATTCTCAGGGACTTGAGGCCAGACATATTGAGACTTCGGCCGGTTGTTTCTGTGAGATGACTGTCTCGGATGCTGATGGAAACAAATACAGCGCATTCTGGTGGGATTCTTCATTCTCGGCAAGTGAAATAAAGATTGAAGAATGTGCCCGGAAGGCTCTTGAAAAGGTTCTGAAGAAATTTTCACCAAAGAAATCACGTGGCGGCCGTCACAAAATGGTGGTTTCAAAATCGGTCTCATCAAGACTTGTCACCCCGATTCTCAACGCCCTGAATATGAACACCATCCAGCAGAAGATGTCATTTCTGATGGACTCAAGGGACAGGAAGCTGTTCCCGGAAGGGCTCACAATCATCGACATGCCTCGTGAGAGGGGCCATCTCGGAGCGAGGTATTTCGACTCGGAAGGAGTTGCGACCCGCAATGTGCCGATTATCGAGAATGGGGTTGTAAAGCTCTATTTCACAAACACTTACATGGCAGCCAAAACAGGGGAGGAACCGACGATGGAGGACATTACCCGGCCATGCATAATGCCTTATCTCAAAGGCCGTGAAGTCACCGGGCCGGTGGGACTCAAGGATTTGCTGAAGGAGTGCGGGAACGGAATCTATGTCACAGGATTCAACGGCGGCAACTGCAATCCGGTGACAGGCGACTTCTCCTTCGGAGTGGAAGGATACAAATTCAGCCGCGGACGCATTGTCCATCCCGTGAAGGAAATGCTGGTCACAGGCAATATCATGGAACTTTGGAACAAACTCATTGCAGTGGGAAGCGAGTGCAGGAGATGCACCAGGTGGCAGATTCCTGCCATTGCCTTTGATGATGTTTCGTTCTCATCATAATAAAAGAGATTAAATATCAATAAATTATATCTATGAAAATAAGCAAGGACAAAGTAGTTGAATTCATCTACGAACTCGAAGTTGACGGCAACATCGTTGACCATACCACAAAGGAAAGGCCTTTGGACTACATCCACGGCACACATGGCATTCTCCCAAAACTCGAAGCTCATATCGAGGGAATGGAAGCCGGTGACAAATTTACTGTCACCCTTGCCCCTGAAGATGCTTACGGCGAAGTGGATCCAAACAAGATAATAGACTTGCCTAAAACCGCATTTGAGGTGAATGGTGAGATCAGGGAAGACCTTCTGGTCCCGGGAACAAGGATTCCTATGATGAACAGCATGGGGGCTGTCATTCCGGGTGTCGTGCTTGAAGTTTCTGAAAACACTGTCAAGATGGACCTCAACTCTGAAATGGCCGGAAAAACTTTGAATTTCACCGGAGAGATAATCAGCGTCCGTGAGGCGACTGAAAAAGAGCTTGCAGAAGGTCTGCACGGCGAATTTGTCCATTCCAACGGATGCGGCGGCGGATGCCACGGCAATCATGGTGGTTGCGGCGGATGCGGCGGCGGTTGCGGCGAAGGAGGCTGCGGTGAAGGCGGCTGCGGCGAAGGCGGCTGCGGCGATGGCGGTTGCGGCGATGGCGGCTGCGGTGAAGGCGGCTGCGGTTGCCATTAAGCCGAGCTATGATATAAGTGATTAATCTACAATCACATGTGGTTTTCATTAGCCTTTCTCTCAGCAGTATTGCTGGGATTCTATGACGTTTCGAAAAAAGCAGCACTGAAGGAAAATGCAGTCCTCCCGGTGCTGCTTCTGAACACTTTGTTCTCAACGGTCATTTTTTCTCCTTTCATCATCGACAACGCCCTGAGTGCAGGTTGGTTCAGCGGCTCCGTTTTCGATGCGGTGACTTATGCTCCGGGACATGAGGGCACTGTACTAAAAGCTCACCTGATGGTGATTGCCAAGGCATTCATCGTTCTAAGTTCTTGGATAGCAGGCTATTTCGGCCTAAAGCATCTTCCGATTACCATCGTGGGGCCAATCAACGCCACCAGACCCGTGCTTGTTCTGGTGGGTGCCATGATATTTTTCGGGGAACGTCTGAACCTGTATCAATGGATCGGTGTCATCCTGGCTGCATTGTCCATCTTCCTGATGAGCATTTCAAGCAAGAAGGAGCAGATAGATTTCACCAGGAACAAATGGATTTTCTGCGTGGCCTTTGCGACCATAATGGGTGCTTTCAGCGGGCTTTACGACAAGTTCATCATGAAGCAGCTGAGCCCGATGTTTGTCCAGAGCTGGTTCAATTTTTACCAGCTGATTATCATGAGCATCATCTGTTTGATTCTATGGTATCCAACCCGGAAGCAGACTACCCCATTCCATTGGTCATGGGCTATTCCATTGATTTCCATATTTATAGCAGCCGCTGACTTTGCTTATTTCAATGCTTTGGGAAGTCCCGAGTCTATGATTTCGGTCGTGTCGCTTGTGCGTCGTGGGTCGGTCATAATCTCATTTGCTTGCGGAGCTTTGATTTTCAGGGAACGCAACCTCAAGGCAAAGGCTCTGGACCTTGCACTTGTTCTTCTGGGCATGTTGTTCATCTGGTTGGGAAGCAGATAGGGACGGTGGTATTGACTATTTGCAGATAGTTTGCTAAATTGCACAATTTGAGATATTTTCATGCGCATTGCAGTTGTCATATTGAACTGGAATACCGAGGATTTCCTTCGGAAGTTCCTTCCCGCTCTCAACGATTCTGTGAGCCGGGTGGAGGGAGCCGAGGTGGTCGTGGCTGACAATGCCTCGGCTGATGGTTCCGTGGAGGTGGTCCGGGAGTTGTTCCCTGATATGGGAACTCTTGTGTTTGAGAGGAATCTGGGTTTTACCGGAGGATATAACGAGGCTTTCAGGCAGTTGGAGCAAAGGCATCCGGAGATGGAATATTTCCTTCTTATAAATTCGGATATAGAGGTCGGACAGGCATGGCTGGAAC
>CAMCIE010000075.1 GCA_945874815.1 uncultured Bacteroidales bacterium | reverse complement strand
CCTGCACGTAATGGATTGATAGCCAGTCGTGAACTTAGGATTTTTTAAGCTGCTTCCTGCAGTGGAAGAGGTGAGACTCTGGCGAGTAGCGCCACAAGAAGGCAGCCTATGATATTGCCAAGAAGAATCAGACCCAATTGTCCGAGTTCTCCCTTAATGATGAATCCTGCTGTTCCGGTGAAGAGTTTGAGTTTGTATGCCACCACTGCCAGAAGTCCGCAGTTGAAGAGTACTGCGCCGGCAATGCCTCCGAGGGCGAGATAGCCGAATCCTGCTACAGCGATGCAGATTCCAGCCATTACTGATGACCGTAATATTTTCTTTATTTCCATTTGAGCCAGCTATGGGATTCGAACCCACGACCTTCGCGTTACGAATGCGATGCTCTACCGACTAAGCTAAACTGGCAACCTGTCTCTTTTGCGGCAAAAGGACATCACTATCCGGGCTTGTTCCGCAAAAGGACTGCAAATATAGATATTTTTAGATAAATTTGCAGTCTTTTCGGAGATTACTTGATAAAGTTTTCAATCCGAGAAACTTGAATTTCATTAATTGGTTTGTGTTTTTATTATGGAGCAGAAAGCGGACATTGTGATTGTCGGTGCCGGAGCGGCAGGATTGATGGCTGCAGCCGGAGCTATGAAGATTCTCGGACCTTCGGCAAAAGTTGTCATACTTGAAAAGATGCCGAGGCCTTCGCGAAAGATTATGATTACGGGAAAGGGCCGCTGCAACTTCACAAATGCCAAGCCTTGGAACGAGTTTTCAACTCATATCCATCCTAAGGCCGATTTCCTGAAGTCTGCATTTTATAATCTGACATCCGATGCCATGATACAATATCTTGCCGACCAGGGACTTGAGTCTGTCGTGGAAAGAGGAGACAGGGCATTTCCGGCTTCATATTCCGCTGCCGACGTGGTTGACGCCCTGGTCAAGGGTGCACGCGATAGCGGAGCAAGGATAATTTGTGGTTGTGAAGTCCTCCAATGCAGGGACGGCAATGATGGATTTGTCGTGGAATGTTCTGGCAATCAAGCTTTTGTATGTTCAAAACTGATAGTTTGTACCGGAGGACTTTCATATCCGACCACTGGCTCCACAGGGGACGGTTACCGCTTTGCCAAGTCCATGGGACATAGCATAACACCACTCTTCCCTTCACTTACGGCCATTGTCCCTAAGGGATACAAGGTTACTTCCGTCAACGGTCATATTGACAGGAGCACTCCGCTTTCTGAAATGGGCAAGTTGCTTTGCGGCAATCAGTTGAAGAATGTAGGCATGAGCCTTTTCATTGACGGAAATCCTGTGCAGGACGAGTTCGGCGACCTTGACTTTACCGATGGCGGTCTGGAAGGACCCATCGGCTTCAAAATCAGCCGAAGGAGTGTTCTGGCACTGACCAATGGTGCAAAAGTATATGTGGAGATTGACCTTAAACCGGCTGTTGAACTTGTCAGTCTTTCTTCACGTATCAATAACCTGTTTGATGAGATTTCAAAGGATCGCAGAAGTGCATCCAAGCCATATCGTGAGCGTTTCAGGATTCTCCTGACCAAACTCCTGCCTTCTTCGCTTATTCCGGCTTTTGTGAAAATGAATTCCAATCTTGACCATAAATCGCTGGCCAAGGCCTTGAAATGCTGGAAAATGGATATCAGCGGCTATGTCGGCTATGAACGTTGCGTGGTCACAGCCGGTGGAGTAAGCCGTGACGAGGTTGTCGCAAAAACTCTTGAATCCCGCATAGTAAAGGGCTTGTATTTTGCGGGAGAAGTGCTTGATATTGATGCAGATACGGGAGGATATAACCTCCAGTCCGCTTTCAGCATGGGCTATCTGGCAGGCATGTCTGCTGCCAGGTCTATATGACGCCGCTGCCTATCATTTCGACAGAAGTCTCACGGACAGATACTTGTGATCCATCTTCAATCTGGCTGTACCAGGCAGCGAACTGACCCGGGGTGATGCCTCTCTGAGGCTGGTCGAATATGATGAACAGCCCGTTGGCACGCATCACAAGCGTTGCTTCCTGAAGAGGCTGGCGATAGCGGATTCGTACTCTGTAGCGTCGTATTTCCCCGATTTCCATCTTCAGGTCTTCCCTTATCCAGTGGATTTCTTCCGGCATTACCCTCAGGCAACTCCTTGAAAGTCCTTTATGGGTATGGCCTTCTCCGACATATATTATATTCTTGTCAATATCAGTTCCGATCACGAATATCGAGTCCTTATGTCCGCCTATGTTCAGTCCTTTGCGCTGTCCGATGGTGTAGAACTGGGCTCCGTCGTGTTTTCCGACTATTTTTCCGAAAGGATTCTCCTTGTAGCGGGTCTTCTTGATGTGCTTCTTGCCGCTGCGGTAGGTCTCAGTTTCGAAATTGATGTCATATTGTACCGGTTCTGAGAGTCTTGCCAGGTCTTCATCGCTCAACAGGGCGATTTTCTCCGTCGAGAACGGGCAATCGGACTGGTCTTGAATTGTGGCTTTGTCTTCGGATATGTAATCTGTTATCATCTTGACCTGTCCTCCGTCTTGTGACAGGATGGAGGAGAGTGTGTCGTGGATGAACTTATATTGCTCATTATCTGTGAAGTAGTTGTCATAAACCTCCACCACGTCTCCTTCTTTCGGTTTCAGCTTCTGCTGGAGGAAGGTCGGCAAGTCTACCTTTCCGACAAAACATATTCCCTGTGAGTCTTTCTTGTCGGCTGACTGAAGGTCTGCTTCATGGGCAAGTCTGCGGACTTCGCTTTTAAGGATGTCGCCTATCGGAAACATCGCGTATGAGAGTTGTTCCTGGGTGAGCTGGCACAGGAAATAGCTCTGGTCCTTGCCAGGATCGCTGCCTGCAAGAATGCGATGTACTGTTTTTCCACCGATCTCTTCAGTTATTTTTCTGCAGTAGTGACCTGTGGCTACCATGTCTGCTCCGAGTTTCTTTGCACACTCAAGGAAAGCCGAGAATTTTATCTCCCTGTTGCACAGCACATCCGGGTTGGGAGTACGGCCCTTTTCATACTCATCGAACATATAATCGACTACCCTTGCCCTGTATTCCTTGCTCAGGTCAACGAAATAGAACGGAATTCCTACTTTCCTTGCTACCATTTCAGCCACAAAACGGTCTTCCTCCCATTCACAATCTCCATGAAGGGTGGTCGAGGCATCGTGCCAGTTTTGCATGAACAATGCGAAAACGTCGTATCCTGCCTGTTTCAGGAGCAGGGCCGCAACGCTCGAATCGACTCCTCCGGAGAGTCCGATACATACTTTTATCTTGCTATTGTCCACATTATTATCCTTTCTGAGCTCCATGGCGCTGTTCTTAATTTTATTTTTATTATATTTGTATGCTTTGCTAACGTGGCAAAGATAATTCAATTGATTTGTTATGACAAACAAAGAGATTAAAATCACTTATTCCGAGTACAGTTCCATTGATGAACTGCCTGCTCAGGACAGGTTGGTTGCCGAAGCTGCCATAAGCGCTACTGCAAGTTCCTATGCTCCGTATTCCGGCTTCAATGTTGGTGCGGCCGTGATGCTTGAAGATGGAGAAATCATAACCGGTTCCAATCAGGAAAATGCTGCCTATCCGTCTGGATTGTGTGCGGAAAGGACTGCAATGTTCTATGCCGGGGCCCACAGGCCTGACAAGGCAATGGTGAAAATTGCCATTGCGGGAGGACAGAACGGAGTCCTGTGTTCCGATCCGGCTACTCCTTGCGGGGCTTGCCGTCAGGTGATGGCCCAGTATCAGGCCAGGGGTGGCCGTCCCATGGAGGTGATTCTTGTCGGTGGCGAGAGGATATGGAAATTCTCCAAAGTGGATGATATCCTGCCTTTGATTTTTGACAGTCTTTAGAATTCTTCAATACATTTTCTGCAGCAGTTTTAGGTTTTCATATTCCTTTGATGCCAAAAATTGCATTAAATTTTTGTGTCAAAGAAAAAATGATTACCTTTGTGCCGGGTAAGTCATACACGACCAGCTCCCTCTGAATTCCCCCAGGGCTTGACCGCAGCAAGGGTAGGAGGTCGTAGCGGTGCGATGTATCAAGCTTACCCTTTTTTCGTATATATACTTTTATCCAGATTTCGACATTACGGTGCTTCTTCACTTCTGTGAAGATGACAAAAACACATATCCCTAATACAAGTTGATCAATTCATCCGGAAAACGCGCCGTTTCCCGGATGAAACTCCCTGAAACTCAAACTTATCCGGAGATTGGCCGAATTTCCGGACAAATTGTCCAAACCCGAAAATCACCGTCCTCACTTACCCCCTTCACACAGCTCTGCAGGCGGTCCTGGTGCTCACGGTTCGGCCAATTTGACCGAACCGTCCACAATTTTTTTGCAACTCCCATTGATTATCAGCTACTTACAATTCTCTGCCGTGGACGGTGATTTTCGGGTTACTGGGACTATGTCATTTCGAGAGGTGCCCGAAGGGCGTAGTCGAGAAATCTACAGAATCGCTGCTTTTTATAAAGATCTCTCCATGCGCTTCGCTTAGTCGGGATGACATTTCTTGGAGGAGTAGTTTCGCTTAGTCGGGATGACTATTGTGGCGGAGTATCTTCGCTTGGTCGAGATGACAACTGTGGCTGAGTAGTTTCTCTTGGTCGGGATGATAAACGAAAAAAGCGACTCAGTTTCCTGAATCGCTTTTGGTGGGAGCAGAGGGAGTCGAACCCCCGACCCTCTGCTTGTAAGGCAGACGCTCTGAACCAACTGAGCTATGCTCCCTTTTCGTTTCTTTTTGGCGGCTACTTCGTTATTTCTCCAAAAATAAACTTCAAAGAACTTTGTCCCTTTTTGTTTGGGATTGCAAAGGTAGTTATTTCAGTTGGATCTGCAAATTTTTTTGACAGTTTTTTGCGAAAAAAGTGAAAAAACTGCGTTTTTCTTTAATATGCGTCGTTGTGGACACCTGAAACTGCGCGTCCACTTGGGTCATTCATGTTCTTGAAGGATGCGTCCCACTCCAGTGCAACAGCAGAAGAGCAGGCTACACTCGGCACGCTCGGCACACTCCTGGCGGCAGACTCGCTCGGGAAATGCTCCTCAAAAATAGAACGATAGCAGTATTCCTCTTTGTTCATAGGAGGATTGATCGGGAATCGTTCTGCGGCATGTGCCATCTGCTCGTCAGTCACAGAAGACTCCGCAACTTCTTTCAGTGAATCAATCCAGCTGTAACCTACACCGTCGGAGAACTGCTCTTTCTGTCTCCATGCAACGGAAGGAAGGAGCATGTCCGAGAAAGCCTCACGCAAAATCTTCTTTTCCATCACCTGGCCCGGACACATCTTTGCCTCAGGATTCAGCCTCATGGCAACGTCAAGGAACTCCTTGTCAAGGAAAGGTACCCTGCCTTCTACACCCCATGCAGCAAGCGACTTGTTGGCACGCAGACAGTCGTACTGGTACAGCTTTCCAATCTTGCGGACTGTCTCCTCATGGAAAGCTTTTGCTGAAGGAGCCTTGTGGAAATAAAGATATCCTCCGAAGATTTCATCGGAACCCTCACCGCTGAGCACCATTTTGATGCCCATGCTCTTGATTACCCTTGCCAGGAGATACATCGGTGTGGAAGCCCTCACTGTAGTAACATCGTATGTTTCAATGTAGTAAATGACATCTCTGATGGCATCGAGTCCCTCCTGGACAGTGTAATTCACTTCATGATGCACCGTGCCGAGGAAGTCCGCCATCTCCTTTGCCTTTGCCAGATCCGGAGCGCCCTTCAGACCAACTGCAAAACTGTGAAGCCTTGGCCACCAAGCAGTTGACTGGCTGTCATCCTCGACCCTGTTCTGGGCATATTTCGCAGCAACTGCACTTATTATTGAAGAATCAAGACCACCGCTCAGGAGCACACCATAAGGTACATCTGACATAAGTTGCCTCTTGACAGCCTCGCACAGTGCCTCCCTGACATCCTCGGCAGAAGCTCCATTGTCTTTGACTGCATCAAAATCAAACCAGTCCCTCTTGTACCACTTTTTCATCTTGCCTTCCTTACTCCACCAATAATGACCAGGCAGGAAAGGCTCATACTCTTCACATTGTCCCTCAAGAGCTTTCAACTCACTGGCTACGTATATTGTACCGTCCGCATCATGACCTATATATAAAGGAATGACACCAATCGGGTCCCTTGCTACAAGTAATGCATCCTGAGTGGCATCATAAAGTGCAAAAGCATAGATACCATTCAAATCCTCAAGAAAATCAATGCCTTTCTTCTGATAAAGAGCAAGGATGACCTCACAGTCTGAGCCCGTCTGGAACTCATACTCTCCCTCCATCTGCTGGCGAATTGCCTTATGGTTGTAAATCTCACCATTTACAGCCAAGACTTTTGTCCTGTCTTTTGAATACAAGGGCTGTCCTCCAGACAACGGATCAACTATGGCTAGCCTCTCATGGGCAAGAATACACCTTTTGTCAGAAAATATACCACTCCAGTCAGGGCCGCGATGCCTGATTCTTGATGACATTTTCAAGGCTTTGGTCCTCCATTCCACCGACTGGTCCGTCATTCCGTAAATTCCTACAAATCCACACATACTATTAAAGAATTAAAATAAAAAAACCGACCTTCAGGGGCCGGCAGACATGTCAAAAATGATCAGATGAATGAGCCGACGTCATTGCACAAGGCTATTGGCAGAATTAATATTATTAATCCAGCTATTATTGACGTTTATGTTGTTTAGCTTCATCATCGTGGTGCAAGTTTAGGAATTATCATTCAAAAAACAAAACAAAATTTCAATTAATGATATAAGTGAAACTAATTGCCGCTCTTATATTTGATAATTAACGCAATATTGCTACCTTTGCAGGTCCAAGCGCAAAGAAGCTTTTCAATGGGGATGTTTTGGTTTTGACAGCATCAGACATTGGACGGTAAGCACGTCGG
>CAMCIE010000074.1 GCA_945874815.1 uncultured Bacteroidales bacterium | reverse complement strand
AGCATCCCTTGTGATGAGGTTTCCGTTTTCATCTTCAAAGGTGAATTTGCCGTCACAGAGGATGTTGAACGCCGCCCATGCACGGGCTTCGCAACCTCTCATCGCACCGAAATCAAGCGGAGCATAAGCGTCGCAAAAACTGAATTCCTCGTCCTTGCCGCTGAAATATCCCATTTCGCGGGCGAATGATATAACATCGGGAGCGTAGAGGCAGTTCTGAGGGTCGTTCAGAGGGAAGGTGCTGATGCGGGCCTGGTTGGCATGTGCGCATATATATCCGTCAGGAACCCTTCTGGCTACCCATACGATGCCTTTGCGGGCGTTTTTGCCGTTTTCCATCTTCATACCTTTTCCGATCAGGTCCATTACCCACACCTCGTCCTTGTCGGCGATGGAGAAGGATTCTCCGCTTGAATAATATCCATATTCATTTGCCAGGTCAACGATGACGCTAATGGCTTCGCGGGCTGTCCTTGCTCTTTCAAGGGCAACGTAAATCAATGACCCATAGTCCATTATACCGGTGGTATCCTCCAGTTCATGGCGTCCTCCGTAGGTTGTCTCGGCGATGATGAGCTGATGTTCGTTCATATTGCCGACTCTTTGGTATGTATATGGAATCTGCGGGATTTCTCCGAGATATTTTCCTGTGTCCCATTCATTTATCTTTCTCATCGCGCCTTCAGGCCATTTGGCTGCACGTGCGAAATACAATTCACCGAAGAGCTGGTGGGAGTCGGCTGCATAGGAAATCATGTTTGAACCGTCGTTGCTGGCACCTTTGGTAACGAGCACATTTGTACATGCATCGGTGGAAATGCTGTTCGCAAACATGGCTGCTGCTGTCAGCAGTGTGGCAGTCAGTATTTTTCTCATTTTGTTCTTTTATTATAATTAATTATTTTTGCCGTCTTGAAGCAGATTCCCGCATTTTCCGGCCCCGCTTCAACTAAAACATGCAAAACTATAAAATTTTTAATAGATATGAAACCGTATTATCTGCATATCTGCGTTTTTACCTTTGTTGCCGCGCTTTTCTTTTCAACAGAACTCCGCGGACAGGAACAGCAGAAGCAGCCAGACATCCTTCAGCAGATTGAGGATGAGGCCGACAGACTTCAGCGTTTGCTGAATCTTGGGACTGGCAGGTGTTCTATGTTGATTCCATTCTGAAGCACAATTTTCCGGCAATGATGGAAGAGATTGAGAAGCTTTCGAAGGGGAAAGTGAGCAATACCAACATTTACATGTCCGTACAGGACAGGTGGCTGGACAAGACTGACTCCGCATATATGAAGATATTCACCAAAGAACAGTGGGCGGCTTACCTGAAGACCGGTGCAGCAAAGCAGCAGAAGGCGCGGGCCAAACGCCGCGGTGACAAATAACGCCATTTCGAGCGAAGTCGAGAAATCTAAAATAAACAGAAAATGGACTTTTTGGAAGTAATAGAAAAAAGGCACAGTGTAAGGAAATTCACCGATGCCCCCGTGGAAAAGGAAATTCTTGATGCAATAGTGGGCGTGGCACGTACCGCCCCGTCATCACGTAATAGTAAAAGCACTGAGTTCCTTATTGTCGATGACAAGGACACCATCGTGGCAATGTCACAGATGAGGGATTCCGGATCGGCATTCATGAAGGATGCGGCAGCGGTGATCGTAATTCTCGGCGACGAGAGCAAGACCGACCTCTGGGTTGACAATTGTGCTATCAGCGCGACTTTCACCCAGCTTGCAGTCACTGCAATGGATCTTGGAAGCTGCTGGGTGCATATCAACGGAAGACCTCGCCTGAAGGCGGAGCCGGATGGGGCCAATGCAGAGGATTATATCCGTGAGTTGCTCGGTATCAAGGATGGTCTTCGTGCTTATTGCGCCATTGCCATCGGGTATCCGGTGGTTTAGATCTCTCCACTCGCTCCGTGTCCGACTACCGTTGGCTGCTCGCTGCAAAAGCCCACTGGGCTGTTTGCTAACCGCCCACGAGGTCGAGATGACATTGTCATCCCGAGCGACCAACGGGAGTCGAGGGATCTGAATGAATTGAACAATAGCAATAAAAAACAAAAATATGAAAGAGAAAATTGAGGCCCTGATGGCCGAAATCAATGATCTGAAATGCAAGAAAGAGCAGGAAATTGAAGAAGCTCGAGTAAGGCTGCTCGGAAAGAAGGGCGAAATCACCCGCCTTTTCGAAGAGTTCAGAACAGTAGCTCCTGAGTTGAAAAAAGAGTTCGGTCAGAAGCTCAACATCCTCAAGAATGCAGCTGCTGCCAAAATCGAAGAATTGAAAAATGCGGCCGAGGAATCTGCCGACTCCAAGGAGGCATCATTTGACTACACAATGCCGGGCGACCCTATGCCTCTGGGCTCACGCCACCCTGTTTCGATCGTGCGCGAGGAAATCGTTGACATTTTCCGCAAATTCGGCTACGACGTGGCTGAAGGTCCTGAAATCGAGGATGACTGGCACGTTTTCGAAGCCCTTAACTTCCCTCCTGAGCACCCTGCCCGCGAGATGCAGGATACATTCTTCGTTTCAGAAAGCGACAACCCTGTGCTTCTGCGTACCCACACCTCAAGCGTCCAGGTCCGCGCAATGGAGAAGATGCCACTTCCTATCCGCATCGTCTGCCCTGGCCGAGTATTCCGCAACGAGGCTATTTCTGCTCGTGCACACTGTATCTTCCACCAGGTTGAGGGACTGTATATTGACGAGAACGTGACATTCGCAGACATGAAACAGGCAATCCTTCTTTTTGCCCGCGAAATGTTCGGCCCACAGACTCAGATCCGCATGAGGCCTTCATACTTCCCGTTCACCGAGCCTTCTGCCGAGATTGACGTGAGCTGCAACATCTGCCACGGCAAGGGATGCAACATCTGCAAGGGAACAGGCTGGCTTGAAATCATGGGCTGCGGCATGGTTGACCCTAACGTCCTCGAAGCATCAGGCATCGACAGCAAGAAATACAGCGGCTTTGCCTTCGGTATGGGTGTCGAACGTATCGCCATGCTGAAATGGCAGGTAAAAGACCTTCGCAACTACTTCGAGAACGATCTTCGCTTCCTCAAGGAATTCGAGACATCCATCTAAACCTCATATCCTACTCGAAACGGCGGGTAAGGGCGATGAAGTCTTCGACGCTGAGCCTTTCTGGGCGAAGGTCAAATACAGGGTCGGAGAGGAAGTCCGCGAGGGCTTCCGGTGACCAGCCTTCGCGCGAGGCTTTTGCCACGGCAAGCTGCCTCAAGGAGTTGCGTAAAGTCTTGCGTCTCTGGTTGAAGCCCGTTTTCACTACACTCTTGAATAGGGACTCGTCGCAGCCCAGATCCGTTCTGGAGTTCCGGACGAGACGGATAACGGCAGACTTGACTTTCGGAGGAGGATTGAATGCGCCCTCCCCTACCGTGAACAGATATTCTATATCATACCAGGCCTGAAGCAGGACGGACAGGATGCCGTAAGTTTTGGTGCCTGGTTTTTCTGCAATCCTTTCGGCGACCTCTTTCTGGATCATGCACACGACCTGCGGAACCTGGTCCTTGAAATCCAGCACTTTGAAGAAGATTTGGGAAGATATGTTGTATGGAAAGTTCCCTATGATGCAGAACTGCCCGCTGAAGAATTTCTCAAGCTTCATTTTCAGAAAGTCGGCTTCAAGGAGCCTGCCCTGCACTTTCGGGAAATGGGTGAGCAGATAATTGACCGACTCCGTGTCTATTTCCACCATTCTCAGGTCAACATCCTCTCTTTCAAGAAGATACTGGGTGAGAACACCCATACCCGGACCTATCTCCAAGGTCGGCATGGCCTTGCCAGGCTCAACGATAAGCGCCTCGGCTATTCTCTGTGCAATCGACAAATCCGTCAAAAAATGCTGGCCCAGGGCCTTCTTTGCTCTAACTTCCATAAGAATCAATTTAACAGACGCAAAAATAGAACATTTCTGTCCAATTTCTGCTACAATTTAAAAATTAAAGTGTATTTTTACAAGCAGTTAGTAGTGCATCGGTATGAAAATACCGAATATTGGGTATTGCTACCGAAAATATCAAGCTATAATTTTGCGGACTATTTTTAGGTAGTCACTATATATTACCGGAATGAGATGATTGATATGAAACGGTTATCCTTATCTATTTTATTGATATTCATATCCTTGTCGTTGTTTGCACAGATGAGGGTCTTTTCTGGTGTTGTCATCGATAAAGCAACGGGGGCTCCTATTGAGTTTGCGACCGTCCTTCTGAAAGGCACCTCACAATGGGCCGTCGCCGACGCACAAGGACGATTCACAATCAAGAATGTCCAGAACGGTAAAAACACTATCGAAATCTCATGTCTGGGCTATGTGACTGATACCAAGGAAATTATAATCAGCAAAGATATCACGAATTACAAAGCTTCGCTCGTAGAAGACAACCTCACATTGGAAAGCGTCGTTGTTACGGCCAGAGAAAATGAAAACAGTGCCACGACAACCAGAACAATCGACAGGACTGCCCTGGACCATGTCCAGATGGTGAATGTAGCCGATGTGTCAAGCCTGCTTCCGGGAGGAGCAACTTCCAATCCCCTCCTGACTTCCGATCAAAGAATTTCAATCAGGTCTGGCAGCGCGACTGAAGACGGAAACTCTTCTTTCGGAACTGCTGTGGAAGTGGACGGAGTCAGACTTTCAAGCAATGCAAGCTTCAGCAATTTTGCAACAGGCTCAGGTGTGAAGGGATCCACAACGAACAATATTGCCTCCTCCAACGTGGAATCCATTGAAGTGATTTCAGGAGTAGCATCCGTGGAATATGGAGATTTATCCTCCGGAGTCGTCAAGATCAACACAAAGAAAGGTATTACTCCCTATTCAATTACTCTGACAACCAATCCGAATACCAAGCAAGCATCCATCAGCAAAGGATTCTCACTCGGACACAACAAAAATGGAAATTCAAACGGCGTGATGAATGCCAGCGCTGAATATACAAAGGCAATTAAAGACTCGAGGTCACCTTACACATCCTACAAGAGACAGTCAATATCTCTAAGTTATAACAATTTGTTTGACAATGGATTACTTGGGGATATGCCTCTCAAGTTCACGGCCGGGATATCCGGAAATATCGGTGGCAGGAACACAAAGGCCGACCCTGACTCGTATAAGGATACATATACAAAGGAGAGGGACAATGTCATCAGGGGCAATTTTGCCTTCGACTGGCTATTGAGCAGACCTTGGATAACCAATATCGAATTCAAGGGATTAATCACCTGGAGCGACAATCAGAGCGTTGTCAGGAAGGACTATTTCTCCGCCGCAGGCACCGTGGCGCTTCACGGCAGGGAAGAGGGATATTTCGTGGCAAAACTGTACGAAGACGATCCTGACGCAGCCATTACCCTCATCCCGAGGGGAGATTGGTACAACAACATGTGCATTGATGACAGGGCCCTCAACTACAAACTTTCTTTGAAAGCCAACTGGGCAAAGAATATCGGTAAAGTCAACAATAAACTGAAAATCGGAGCAGAATGGTCAGGCGACGGCAACTTCGGAATAGGAGAGTATTCTGAAGACATGTCAAATGCACCGACATTCCGCGAATACCGCTACTGTGATGTTCCTTTCATGAACAATATCGCTGCTTATGCGGAGGACAATATTGTCATCCCTATCGGCAAGACGAGACTGAACCTGATAGCAGGACTAAGGTTTGACGACACTTTCATCAAAGGTTCGGTTTACGGAAATACCGCAAGCCTTTCACCGAGATTCAATGCAAAATACACAGTTTTTTCTCCGAAGGACAGAAGGAACAACACACTTAAAGAGTTGTCTTTCAGGGCAAGCTGGGGAGTCTCGGTCAAGCAGCCTTCGTTCTCCATCCTGTACCCGACACCTTCATACAGGGATATTCCGACCTTCGTCCCTACTGCATCATCCGACGGTTCGGCCTATTATGCCTATTACATAATGCCGAAGACGATTATCCGCAATCCGTCATTGGTCTGGCAGAAGAATCATCAGTCGGAAATTGGAATGGAAATGAATCTGGATGGTTACAGAATCTCGCTTTCAGCATATTACAACCGAACTTTGGATTCATACCGCCTGAGCACAGGTTACGATGTATTCACATACAACTACACCAATGCTGCTGATCTTGAGTCCTCATGCACCATTGCTGCTGACAACAGAATCTACGAAGTGGACAGGACTACGGGAATAGTGACAGTGCAAGATAAAACTGGCTTACAGGGCCCTCAGACATTGCCTTACAAGGCCAAGAAATCCTTTAATTCCTACACTTATGCCAACAACGGCACCAGTCCTGTCCGACGATACGGGCTTGAATGGATAGTGGATTTCAAGAAAATAAAAGCAATCAACACCAGCATACGTCTCGACGGTTCTTTCTATGGATATAAATCCGTTGACACTCAGATTGAGGCATATTGTCCATATACAAATGTCTCACATGACGGCGCGCCTTATAAATATGTTGGGTTCTATACCGGAGGAAACACTATCGGGAATGGCTCACAGACGATGAATCTCCGTTCCAATATCACAATTACCACCAACTTCCCGAAAGTGAGGATGGTATTCTCAGTCAAGTTTGAAGCAGGACTTCTGAATTATTCGAGGAGCCTCAGCGAAAAAGACGGCGGCCGGCGCACCTGGGTGAGTACTGACAATAACGACATTTTATCATTGACAGACAAAGACATATATGACGGGAACAATTATACTGTAACCTTCCCGGACACTTATGCAAGCATTGATGACCCCGACAATCAGAGGGACTACCTCACGGACTTGAAATGGGCAAGGGACAATGACACAGCCTTGTATTCGGATTTGTCCAAACTGGCCATATCTTCAAGTTTCACCTACTTGTTTGCAGAGAATTATATTTCTCCTTATTTCTCATCCAATATCAGCGTGACGAAGGAAATCGGAGACATTGCTTCGGTATCATTCTATGCAAACAATTTCTTCAACA
>CAMCIE010000073.1 GCA_945874815.1 uncultured Bacteroidales bacterium | reverse complement strand
GGATATTGAACACATCCGGATGCGCCTGTTCAATCTCGTCAAGCAGAATGACAGAGTATGGTTTTCTTCTTACCGCTTCCGTAAGCTGACCACCTTCATCATATCCAACATATCCTGGAGGAGCACCTACAAGACGGCTCACTGAATGACGTTCCTGATATTCGCTCATATCGATTCTGGTCATCATGTTCTCATCGTTGAACAGGAACTCTGCCAGAGCCTTTGCAAGCTCAGTCTTACCCACACCGGTGGTACCCATGAAAAGGAAGGAACCTATAGGCCTCTTTTCATTCTGAAGGCCAGCACGTGAACGCCTTACGGCATCCGCCACTGCCTCGATTGCCTGATTCTGGCCCACCACCCTCTTGTGCAGGGCATCCTCCATTCTCAGAAGTTTCTCCTTTTCGCTTTCAAGCATTCTCTTTACAGGAATGCCTGTCCATTTTGCCACCACTTCCGCGATGTCTTCAGGCGTAACTGCCTCTGTGATAATCGGATTTTTAATTGATGCCTGACGCTGCTGAAGCTCATCGATTTTCTTCTGGGCCTGGGCAATCTTACCGTATCGAATCTCCGCTACTTTTCCGTAGTCACCAGCCCTTTCTGCATTATGAGCCTCTATCTTGTAGTCTTCAATCTGCTGGCGGGCGTGCTGCAAGCCTGAAAGAATCTCCTTCTCTTCATCCCAATTCTTCCTCAAAGCGTTCCTTTCCTCATTCAGAGACTTCAGTTCTTCCTTTATCTTGTCCATTTTCAGGGAAACGCCTTCCCTTTTGATGGCTTCACGCTCAATCTCCAGCTGACGAATCTTGCTGTCAAGTTCGGCGATTGGCTCCGGTACGGAATTCATTTCCAAACGAAGTTTGGAAGCTGCTTCATCCACAAGGTCGATGGCCTTGTCCGGAAGAAATCTGTTGGTGATGTACCTGTGCGATAGTTCAACCGCTGCAATCAGGGCATCATCCTCGATACGCACCTTATGATGGTTCTCATAGCGTTCTTTCAGTCCCCTGAGGATTGAAATTGAGGCTGCAGGGGATGGTTCGTCCACCATCACCATCTGGAAACGCCTTTCAAGCGCCTTGTCTGTCTCGAAGTACTTCTGGTATTCATCAAGAGTTGTAGAACCGATTGTCCTGAGTTCACCCCTTGCAAGTGCCGGCTTGAGGATGTTTGAAGCATCCATAGCACCGGATGTCCTTCCTGCACCGACAAGCGTATGAATCTCATCGATGAACAGAATGACTTCTCCGTCGCTGTCAACGACTTCTTTCACAACACCTTTAAGTCTTTCCTCGAATTCTCCCTGATATTTCGCACCTGCGATAAGTGCTCCCAGGTCAAGTGAGTATATTTTTCTGCTTTTAAGGTTTTCAGGAACATCTCCGTCCACGATTTTCTGGGCAATTCCTTCTGAAATAGCAGTCTTGCCCACACCCGGCTCACCAACCAGAATAGGGTTGTTCTTGGTCCTCCTGCTGAGGATCTGCAATACCCTTCTGATTTCCTCGTCACGTCCGATGACCGGGTCAAGTTTGCCTTGAGCTGCCCTCTCATTGAGGTTCACGGCAAATCTGTTCAAGTTTTCAAATTTGTTTTCTGCCATATACATTTCTCCTTTTGTGAGCTCCGGATACACACGGCAGCACACATACACTTATAGCCGTCTGCTCCGAAGAACAAACGGCTATAAGTCAAATTGTATTCCAAATGTGCTTTACACTGACATTTTGTCAGTCAGGCGGCAATTACTCTGCTGGAGTTTCTGCAGGATTCTCTGCTGATGGAATAGTAGCAGGGAATTCAGGAGCAGCTGTCTCAGTCTCGATTTTCTCCGTGTAGTCAATCTCGCGTGAACCTACATTGGTTGAGAATGAAGTTGCGATAGAAATGACAAAGATGAAAACAACAAGACCCCAGGTGATTTTCTCAAGGATGTCAGCTGTCTGACGCACACCGAATGTCTGGTTTCCTGCTGCAAAGTTGCTTGCGAGTCCGCCTCCCTTGCCGTTCTGGAGAAGTACAATCAAAGTAACCAGAACGCTTGCAAGAAGAACAAGCACAGTCAAGATTGTAAAAAGTACGTTCATATAATTAATTGTTTATTCTTTCCAATTTTTCAATAAGGGCTGCAAAGTAAGCATTTTTTTCTGGATATGCCAAAATTAGTTTCGAATAAATTCGCTTTGCATGCTCATAATAACCCTGTTCCGCATAAATTCTGGCCAAAGTTTCCGTATATAGGTCAAAATCATCATCTTTGATGGAAGTTTCCAGGTTGTCACGGTGGGCCTTGGCGGCATATCTTGAGAACACATTGTCATCGGCTTTCTTGACTCTGTCATAGTCTTCCTGGGTAAAAAAATCACCTCCGACCACATGTACCCTCCTGTCTCTGATCACAGGGGCATCAGCCTCCACGGGCTCTTCGGAAACCACCGTATTTTCATTAAGAAGCGACTTCACAAGATCAGCCACATCGGCATCGGCCCAGTTATTCCCGTCCGTTTTCCTTGCCATACGGTACAATTTGCTTCTGTCCCCCACATACATGGCGGCATCTGCCAGCTGGGCCAGGCAATCCCCTCCTCCCATGGCACTCATCCTCCGGCAAAGCTCCTTTCTCGCCCCTCCGAACCACGGATAAAGGTTCACCACTCCGACAAGTTCGTCGAAATTCAGTTTCTTTATGTCGATGAAATTATCCATAGACTTACCATTGGGCTACGGTTGCATTGAAGATATCTTCGCATAATTTCTCCACAATCTCATCGCAGAGCTCTGCTTCCTTAGAGTCAAGTGAAAGAGAAGAGTCAAAGTCTGCATAAGCGGAGAAAGATTTGTCATCGAAGTCATCCTCCGGATGATTCTTGTTCACGAAACTTATCTTTACCGACACGGTCAGGCGGTTCTGGGCCGCAGTCTCGTTGGCTGTCACGGCTGTCGCCTTCACGTCATATCCGGTGATGGCACCCTCAATCTGCAGGTCTCCGTCCATGTCCACCTGTTCCAGCTTTGTCAGTTTTATGAACTTGTCCCTGAGAGACTCCGTCATCTGGTTGGCCAGTGTAGGATTCACTTTCAGCGCTTTGTATTCAAAATAACTGATACTGATAGTCTTCACGTCCGACTGGATGGAAGTACCCGTAAACGAATATATTCCACAAGAATGCACAATCAGGGCTGTGATACACAGGGACAGTGTCACAGCGATTGCAGATATTATCTTTCTTTTCATTTTTCGGGCATTTTCTTAATTTTCCTGTACAATGTCCTCTCGGAGATTCCAAGCTCCGCCGCAGCTGCCTTGCGGTTGCCGCCATGCTTAAGCAAAGCCTTTTCTATCAGGTCGTTGCAATTGCTTTCCACTGAAAGGTCTTCATTTTCCTGTGCATCAAACTCCTGCTCTTCCGGATCTTCCGCGTCCTCCTCCGGCATGCTCCAGTTTGCATGGTTCACGGAGGTAATGGAATTCTCCTGAATTGCAGGGGCGGATATTACGTGAGCCGAATGGGTATGGCCGGAAAGTCCGGCTTTGGCCACCACCTCCTTGAGGTAATCCACGTCCTGCTTGAGCTGGATGATGGACCGGATGATGGCTTCTCTTTCTCCGGAATTTTCTTCCTGCCAGGATGAGGATTTCACCGGAAGCAGGTTCGGGTCTTCCTTCGGTATGTAGCGCGACAATGCTTCTGCATCCACCATGCATTTTTCAGCCATGGACGGGACACGGGCCGATTCCAGGACGGCTACCGTCTCTGCAACATTCTTGAGCTGACGTATATTTCCCGGCCAGCGATATTTCCTGAGCATAATCGAGGCATCTTCTGTCAGAGTCACCCTGCCGATGCCATATTTTGCGGAAAAATCCGACACGAATTTGCGGAAAAGCAGGTTGATGTCACCTGGTCTTTCACGCAAAGATGGCATGGTGATGGATACGGCATTGAGCCTGTAATACAAATCCTCACGGAACTTGCCCTTTGATACGGCATGGATCAGATTCACATTGGTCGCCGCGACTACCCGCACGTCGGTCTTGAGCACTTTCGAGGAACCTACCCTGATGAACTCTCCGGACTGAAGCACACGTAGCAGTTTCGCCTGGGATGAAAGTGGAAGCTCACCTATCTCATCCAGGAAAAGCGTGCCTCCGTCGGCTTCTTCGAAATAACCGCGGCGCATCTCGTTGGCGCCAGTGAACGAGCCTTTCTCATGTCCGAAAAGCTCTGAGTCAATGGTTCCTTCCGGTATGGCTCCGCAGTTAACCGCGAAATACTTGCCTGTCTTGCGGCGGCTATGCTGATGGATGATCTTGGGAATGTTTTCCTTGCCGACTCCGCTTTCTCCAGTTACAAGGACCGTGATGTCCGTCGGAGCTACGGCGACAGCTATCTCGAGCGCCCTGTTAAGTGCAGGGTCGTTGCCTATTATGTCGTACTTGTTCTTTAATGTCTGTAATTCCTGATTCGTCATAGTGCGACAAAGTTAAGAAAAGGCATTGAAATTTGCATACATGAAAGAAAAAATCTAAAAATATGATTATATTTGCACATATTATGCGGTATAGTATGGAATCATACGAAACCAACGCAACCAAAACAGTGAAACAAAACTAAAAACAAACCATTTAAATAAAACAGTACAATGAAAAAAGGCATTAAATTTTTGTCTGCCGCAATTCTCGGCCTCGCTGCAGTAGCTTGTAGCTCACCTGAGAAAATGGCAGAAATGGCAGAGAACGTGACCGTAAAATGCAACCCTGCCGTTCTTGAAGTTGTAGCCGGAGAGATCAATGCTACAGTTTCTGTAACTTATCCAGAGGATTACTTCCATCCAAAAGCAATTCTTGAAGTGACCCCTGTCATCGTTTATGAAGGCGGAGAGGCAAAAATGGAACCTTTCATGTTCCAGGGCGAGAAGGTTAAGGATAACTATCAGGTAGTTCCTTCTGCCGGTGCAACAATCACCAAGAATGTGAAATTCGCTTACGCTCCGGGTATGGAGAACTGCTACCTTGAGCTCCGTGGCGTTGTTTCATACAAGGCTAAGACTGTTGACATGCCTACCAAGAAGGTTGCTGACGGTGCCAACACTACTTACATGCTTATCTGCCAGAAAGGCAAGCTCGACCTCAAGGCTGACAACTATCAGGAGATTATCAAACAGACTGCTGAAGGTCAGATTCTTTACACCATCAACAATTCAACTGTAAGGAACAGCGAGCTCAAATCACAGTCTATCAAAGATTTCCAGGCTGCTCTCGATGAGATCAAAGCTAACGAGCGCAAGAACCTTGTAAGCACTGATGTTGTGGCTTATGCTTCACCTGACGGTGACATCGACCTTAACGACAAACTTTCAGGCAACCGTTCAAAATCAGCTGAGAAGGCATTCGGCAAAGTTACAAAGAAACACCCTGCTGACGCTCCTGTAAACGTTAAGAGCATCGGTGAGGACTGGGAAGGCTTCCAGGAGCTCGTTGCTGCTTCAAACATTGAGGACAAAGACCTCATCATCCGCGTTCTTTCAATGTACAGCGATCCTGCAGTTCGCGAGAAAGAGATCAAGAACATGTCTGCAGTTTACAAGACCCTTGCTAAAGAGGTTCTTCCTGCACTCCGTCGCGCAAGATTCATCGCTAACGTTGAGTACACCAACTACACTTCAGAGGAGCTCCTCAAACTCATCGACGAGAACATCGACGTTCTTGATGAGACCGCTCTCCTCCGTTCAGCTACTCTCGTTAAGGATAACGATCAGAAAGTTGCTATCTACAAGAAAGCTATCGAAAAATACAACAGCGCTGCCGGTCAGTACAACCTCGCTGTAACTTACCTCAACATGGACAAAGTTGCTGATGCAAAAGCTGCTCTCAACAAATGTGAGAAAGATGCTGACTGGAACAACGCACAGGGTGTAATCGCTCTCCGCGCCGGTGAGCTCGAGGCAGCTGCTAAATATTTCAAGGCTGCTGCAAACGAGACTGCAAAAGAGAACCTTGCTGTTGTTGACGTTCTCAACGGCAAATATGCAGACGCTGCTGCCAAGGTAGCTGGCAAGACTGGTTACAATGCTGCTCTCATCGCTCTTCTCAACGGCAACTGCGCTCCTGCTGCCGCTCTTACTTGCGACTGCCCTAATTCTGCTTATCTGCGTGCAGTTGCTGCTGCTCGTCAGGGTAATGCTGAGGCTGTCAAAGCAAATCTTGAGAAAGCTTCAAAATGCGAGAAACTCGCTGCAAGAGCTGCAAAGGATATCGAGTTCGCTCAGTATCGCTAATCTAACGACACAAGTGCCGGGCCATCCCGGCATATATGATAAAGCCATCGGGTTTTCCGATGGCTTTTTTTATGGGGGATATGACTTATTCTGCAGCGTAGGAGCCTGTTGATGCCCCTGTGAACCGGATAAGGTCCTGAGGGGATATTTGTATCTGGAGACCTCTTACTCCGGCGCTTATATAGATTGTTTCGTACAGTAAGGCCGTGTCGTGTATATAGGTTGGGAAATGCTTCTTCATGCCTATCGGCGAGCATCCTCCGCGAATATAGCCTGTTACAGACAGGAGGTCCTTCATCGGTATCATTTCCACTTTCTTGTTGCCTGAGGCCTTTGCGAGGGCCTTCAGGTCAATTTCCATATTTCCCGGCACTACACATACAATGTAACCTGTCTTATCTCCGTGCAATACAAGTGTCTTGAAAACCCTTTCTATCGGCTCTCCAAGGCTTTCTGCCACGTGACCTGCCGCCAGGTCATTCTCGTCCAATTCGTAGGGAATTAGGGCATATTTAAGGCCTGCCTTGTCAAGGAGCCTTGCGGCATTTGTTTTTTCTATTGATTTCTTTGCCATGATTCTGTTATTTGTGTGGATATAACACGAAAAAAGCCACCGCGGTAGCGATGGCTCAGGAGTCGTAGACGACACAGGGAGTTTGAGGGGAACGCCCCTCAATTTAATATAGCCCCTGGGGCCACGAAAAAAGCCACCGCGGTAGCGATGGCTTTTTCGTGGTCCCAGCAGGGCATGATCCTGCGACCCCCTGATTATGAGTCAGGT
>CAMCIE010000072.1 GCA_945874815.1 uncultured Bacteroidales bacterium | reverse complement strand
CGTGGCCAAACTCAAGGCTGAGGGCATCAGCAAGGAGGATATCACCCGTGAGGAATTCCTCAAGCACGCATGGGAGTGGAAGGAGAAACACGGAGGCATCATTCTCAATCAGCTCCGCAAGCTTGGCGCTTCATGTGACTGGGACAGGACCAAATTCACCATGGACCCGGACCTGAGCGATGCCGTAATCAACACTTTTGTATATTTCTACAACAAGGGCTATATATATAGAGGTGTGCGCATGGTCAACTGGGATCCTGTAGGTCTCACCGCAGTCAGTGACGAGGAGGTTATCCACAGGGATACAGTCAGCAAGTTCTACCATCTGAGATATTTTATTTCCGACGGCAACGGCAATCCAACCGACAAATACATCATAATTGCCACTACCCGTCCTGAGACAATCATGGCTGATGCAGCAATCTGTATCAATCCTGCAGATGAAAGATATCATTGGCTCAAAGGAAAGAAGGTACTTATTCCGCTGATTAACAAGGAAATACCTATTATTGAAGATGATTATGTGACCATGGATTTCGGAACAGGATGCCTCAAGGTTACTCCTGCACACGATGTCAATGACTATGAAATCGGAATCAGGCACAACCTTCCGGTTCTGGACATCATCGACGATCATGGAAGACTGAACGAGAAGGCACAGATTCTTGTCGGCGAGGACCGTTTCGAGGCAAGAAAGAAGATTGAAGAAATGCTCCGCCAGGCAGGAAACCTCGAAAAAACTGAGGATTACACATCTCCTGTAGGTTATTCGGAGAGGACCAATGCGGTTATCGAACCAAGGCTTTCAATGCAGTGGTTCCTCAAGATGGAGGCACTTGCAAAAGATGCGCTTGAGTCTGTGGAGAGCGGCAATGTAAAACTGATTCCTGACAAATACCGCAATACATACCGTCATTGGATGGAAAATGTACGTGACTGGTGCATCAGCCGCCAGCTCTGGTGGGGACAGCGTATCCCGGCATATTACCTTCCTGACGGAAAGGTTGTAGTTGCCGAGACTGCAGAGAAGGCCCTTCAGATGGCACAGGATATCAATCCGGCTCTTACGGCAGCTGACCTGAGGCAGGATGAGGATGTGCTTGATACATGGTTCTCATCATGGCTCTGGCCGATTTCAGTTTTCGATACCAACAAGGCAGGACATCCTGAAGCGGAGCCTAACAAGGACCTCGCTTACTATTATCCTACAAATGACCTGGTTACTGGACCTGATATCCTCTTCTTCTGGGTTGCAAGGATGATCATGGCTGGAAATGAGTTCATGAATGACGTTCCATTCCACAATGTATATCTGACAGGTATCGTACGTGACAAGCTCGGAAGGAAGATGTCCAAGACTTTGGGCAACTCACCTGACCCGCTCGTCCTAATTGAGAAATATGGCGCTGATGCAGTGCGTCTGGGAATGCTTCTTTGCAGCTCTGCCGGAAATGACATCCTTTATGATGAGTCACAGATAGAGCAGGGAAGAAACTTCAACAACAAGGTATGGAATGCCTTCCGCCTCGTAACAGGATGGAATGTTGACGAATCTGCAGCACAGCCGGAGGCTTCTGCAGTGGCTGTAAAATGGTTCGATGCTCGTCTTAGCCAGGTAATCGAGACTGTTGAAGACCATTTCTCGAAATTCCGTATATCGGATGCCCTCATGGCAATATACAAGCTGTTCTGGGATGAGTTCTGTGCATGGTACCTTGAAGTTGTCAAGCCAGCCTATGGTTGTGGAATTGACAAGGCCACCTATGAGGCGACCGTTGGTTTCTTCGATTCCCTTCTGAAGATGATTCATCCGATCATGCCGTTCATTACAGAGGAACTCTGGCAGAACATGGCGGAGCGCAAAGACGGTGAAACCATCATGAACCAGCGTTATCCGCAGGCAAAAGAATATGACTCTGCCCATATCGAGAATTTCTCAATGGCATGTGAGGCCGTAGCCGGAGTAAGAAATGTACGCCAGCAGAAGAATGTCTCTCCGAAGGAGAAACTTACACTTCTGATTAAGGGCGAATTCCCTTCAGAGGTGCTTCCTGTCATCGTGAAACTTGCTAATGTTGACATCGCAGAAGCAGAAGGTGACATGTCAGCTGCACAGCGCTTCATGGTAAGGACCGTGGAATTGTTCGTTCCTCTGACAGGTCTTGTTAATGTTGAAGAGGAGATTGCAAAGCTTGAAGCAGAGCTTGCATATCAGACAAAATTCCTTGAAAGCGTACGCAAAAAGCTCTCGAACGAGCGCTTCGTGGCAAATGCACCTGAGGCTGTCGTAGCTGTCGAGAGGAAAAAAGAGTCTGATTCACTCTCAAAGATAGAAAGTATCAACGCATCGCTTAAAGTATTGAAAAATAACTAATAAAACAAGATAGTTTAGTAAAATAACAATTTTGTTATATGTTTATTTCGGAGTTGGAATTGGATGTGAGGTACTATGAAACCGATCAGATGGGCATAGTACACCACTCCAATTATATAAGGTATTTCGAATGCGGCCGTTCCGATATGATGGAGAAGGCTGGCTTGCCGATTCACAAGATTGAAGAGGCCGGGGTTGTGCTTCCCGTAGTGGGAGTCGAGTGCCGTTACCGCCAGTCTGCGAAAATGGGAGATCGCTTGAGGATTGTTTCCATTATTGACAAAGTGCCTCTGGCAAAGTTGATTGTCAGGAGCGAGATTTACAATGCATCCACCGGAGTGCTGCTGTGCGAAGGCAAGGTGACCCTGGGTTTCCTTGACGCAAGGTCAAGACGCCCGGTCCGCTGCCCTGAATCGCTTGTACAAGTAATTGAAAAAGGAATTTGAGAATGAAAATGCTGATGGTGCCACTTATCTTCAATCTGGGAATTTGGGAGATATTGATCATTGCCCTTGTAATTCTTCTGCTTCTGGGCGGAAAGAAATTGCCTGAGCTTATGAAAGGTGTAGGTGAGGGAATCAGAAACTTCAAATCCGGCCTTAAGGACGGAAATGATGAAAAGGATCCTTCTGATGGTTCAGACAAGGAGGCTAAATGATATCAATCAACAATCTGACTGTAGCCTATGGCGGTTTCACTCTGCTGAATGACATCAATTTCCACATCAGTGAGACCGACAAGATAGGCCTTGTCGGAAAGAACGGTGCGGGCAAGTCCACGATACTAAAGCTTATTTGTTGACTTCAGACTCCGACTTCCGGCAAGGTTGCCGTGCCATCCGGTGTGAAAATCGGATATCTTCCTCAGATAATGGAGCATCACAGGGGAAAGTCTGTCATAGATGAGACTATGACCGCTTTTGCAGAGATGTTCCGGATGGAGGCCGAGATGGAGGACATCACTGCGCAGTTAGCTGAACGTCAGGACTATGAAAGCAAGGAGTATCATGACCTTATCGTAAGGCTGAATGATGTTAATGATGCATTGGCCATCACCCGTTCAGACAACCCGCGTGTCCAGGCCGAGAAAACTCTCATCGGACTGGGATTCAAGTATGATGAACTTGACCGTCCCACCGAGACTTTCAGCCAGGGCTGGAACATGCGTATAGAACTTGCCAAAATCCTGCTCTCAAAACCTGATGTACTTCTTTTGGATGAGCCTACCAACCACCTTGATATTGAATCAATTGAATGGTTGGAGACCTACCTTGGGGAAAGTCGCAGTTCGCTCGTGCTCATCTCTCACGACAGGAAGTTCCTGGATAACGTGACCAACAGGACAGTGGAAATAATGGTCGGCAGGATCCACGACTACAAGGTACCGTACAGCAAATATCTGGAACTTCGCAAGGAAAGGCTTGCTCAACAGCAGGCTGCTTACGAGAACCAGCAGAGAATGATCGAAAAGACAGAAGAGTTCATAGAGCGCTTCCGCTATAAGCCGACCAAGTCAAACCAGGTACAGTCCCGTGTAAAGCAACTTGAGAAACTGGAACGTATCGAGGTTGACATTGAAGACAAGTCTGCACTGGCTGTGAAATTTCCGCCTGCCCCGCGTTCGGGAGACATTGCATACAAGGCCGTGGACCTCGCGCTCGGCTATGGCGAAAAGATCGTTTTTTCAGATGCCGACATTGAAGTCAAAAGAGGCGAGAAGGTGGCATTGGTCGGAAGGAACGGCGAGGGTAAGACCACATTGATGCGTGCCATCATGGGTGAGCTTGAGCCAATCGAGGGTACATCCAGGACAGGACATAATGTCAACATTGGATATTATGCTCAGAATCAGGAAGATATCCTAGATAAAGAAGACACGGTCTTCGGCACTCTGGACAGGATAGCAGTAGGAGACATCCGTCTGAAACTGCGTGATATACTGGCAGCCTTCCTTTTCAAGGGAGAGGATATTGACAAGAAAGTTGCAGTATTGAGCGGCGGAGAGCGTGCACGGCTTGCCATGGCAAAGCTTATGCTCAAGCCATACAACCTCCTTGCTCTCGATGAGCCGACAAACCACATGGACATTCGTTCCAAGGACATTTTGAAACAAGCTCTCAAGGCCTATGACGGTACGATCATCATCGTTTCCCATGACAGGGACTTCCTTGACGGGCTTGTGGACAAACTCTACGAGTTCCGTGACGGTCATGTCAAGGAGCATCTGGGAGGTGTTCAGGACTTTTTGGAAAGACGTCGTCTTGAGACATTGAACGAGCTTGAGCGCCACTATAAAGCGGAGCCGGTGGTTGAAGAGGCCCAGCTCCAGAAGAAAGAAGAGTCCCGTCAGGAATATCAGGCCAAGAAATTCGTATCTAAAGAGGAACGTAAGATAAGAAATCGTATCGCATTCTTGGAGAAGGGGATAGAGGATATTGAAGGCAAGATGAAAGAGATAGAGGCAGTCCTGACCAATCCTAAACCTGAAGATGATGTGATGGAACTTACCCGGAGCTATCTTGAGAACAAACGTGAGCTTGACTACAAGATGGCCGAATGGGAGAAACTCTCAGAATCAATAGAAGAGTAGTCTGCTTGAACGAGAGGAAATTTATACATGAAAGATTAATAGTTATGGAAGAAAATAAGATGCAGTATCTCTTTGGGATGCACCCTGTGATTGAGGCCGTCAAAGCCGGCAAAAAGTTTGACAAAGTCCTTTTGAAACAAGGACTCGAAGGACCACAGTTCAGAGAACTCATGGAACTGCTTAAGGAAAAGGAAATTCCTTTCCAATTCGTTCCGGGAGAGAAACTGAACCGTTCTGTCAGAGGAAGCCACCAGGGAGTACTTGCATATATCTCCCATATTGACTATGTCTCAATCGAGCAGCTCGTTGACAATGCATTGGGACAGAGCACTTCTCCGCTTATCCTGATTCTTGACGGAGTCAGCGATGTGCGCAACCTTGGTGCCATAGCAAGAAGTCTGGAGTGTGCAGGAGGGCAGGGAATAATAGTTCCTGCCAAGGGTGGCGCTGCCATCAATGCCGAAGCAGTAAAAGCTTCTGCCGGAGCATTGATGAGGATTGACACTTGCAAAGTTCCCAACCTGCGTGTCGCTGCCTATTATTTGAAACAGAGCGGATTCAAGATTATCTCCGCAACGGAGAAAGTTGACAGGCTTATCTATGATGTTGACATGACCGGTCCGACTGCCATCGTCATGGGCTCAGAAGGAAAAGGCATCTCACAGACAATGCTTGAACTTTCGGACGAGAAAGCTGCTCTTCCTATGTCAGGTGAAATCACTTCCCTGAATGTATCAGTAGCCGCAGCGGTGATGATGTATGAAGCTGTAAGACAGAGACTTGCAAAATAATCATGTTCGTCTTGGATTCTCATTGTGACACTCCGTCCCAGATTTTGCGTCTGAGAGACCTGGCTTTGGACAACGACCATGCCCATGTGGATTTTCCAAAGCTCGGCAGGGGAGCCGTTGATGCTGCTTTCTTTGCCCTGTACATCCCTGCTTCTTTACAACTTCCTCAGGCTGAGGACTATGCCTGGAAGCTCATGGATGGACTCAAGGCATGTGTGCAGGCCAATTCTGACAAGGCTGCCTTTGCTTACAGTTCTTCTGATGCTCTCCGGAATAAAGAAAAAGGTCTGTTTTCTGTTTTTGTGGGACTGGAGAACGGTTCACCGATAGGGAACGACCTTGCCCGGATGGATGAATTCCATGACGCCGGGGTCAGGTATATAACCCTTTGCCATAGCGCAGACAATCAAATATGCGACTCTTGCGCACCGAGGACCCATACATGGAATGGTCTCAGTTCCTTTGGCCGGGAACTCGTAGCAAGAATGAATGAAAAAGGAATGCTGATAGATGTCTCACATATCTCAGATGATGCTTTCTACGATGTAATGAAGTACTCCCGGAAGCCTGTGGCAGCTACACATTCCTGCTGCAGGGCCCTTGCCTCGCATCCAAGGAACATGACTGATGACATGATTCGTACTCTGGCACATAATGGTGGAGTGATGCAAATCAATTTCTATCCTGTATTTCTGGATGACTCATTCCGGAAGGTCCTGGCTGAATCCCGTCTTCAGGAAGAAGGCGAGCGAATTGAAGCGGCATACATTGCTGATCCTTCAAACCTTTCAAAAAGAAAGGCATGGTATGAAATCGTGGATTCACTGACGAATCTTCCGCGTCCTTCTTATAAAAGGATTGTTGACCATATCGACCATGCCGTTTCAATTGCCGGAATCGACCATGTGGGAATAGGTTCGGATTTTGACGGAATTGAGGTTACTCCTGATGGTATGGAAGACATATCCAAAATATCCCTTGTATTCGAAGAGATGAAGTCAAGGGGATATTCGGATGATGATATAAAAAAAGTTGCCGGTGGCAACTTTTTGAAACTATTGGATTGTCAGCTCTGACATTATCCTGATTCTCAATAGATTAAGCGCATTCGATGCAAATCGCTCTATATTACGCTTTCTGTCACCTTTCAGGCAGAGCCTGAATGCTGTGGTTCCGCGGGCCGAACTGATACCAATCCATACAAGGCCGACGGGTTTGTCGGCGCTTCCACCGGAAGGGCCTGCAATTCCTGATGTGGCTACTGCATAATCGCTTCCAGTTATCCGCCTTACTCCTTCAGCCATTTTCCTAACGCATTCTTCACTTAC
>CAMCIE010000071.1 GCA_945874815.1 uncultured Bacteroidales bacterium | reverse complement strand
TTGTCAAGCAGATGGGCATAGTGGACTGACAAGATTTCGTCATCCAGCTGAGCCATTTTCATAGCCACGAGTTTAAGTCCTCTTTTCTCAAATCTTGAAATCACTTCACCGACAATTCCCCTTTGGAGAGCTCCCGGTTTCAAAATTACCAATGTTCTTTCCATTATATTAGTTTTAGTGTAGTTGCACAATTCTTGGTAAAGTTAAACATTTTTTTCATATTTCTTCATTGTCTTGCGGTACCTGCTCCAAAAAAGGAGTCCGGCACATGTAAGGCCCAATGGAAATGAAAGCCAGATTCCGACCAGTCCCAGTTTGAGGACGAAAGCGAAAAGATATCCTGCAGGCAGACTGACCACGAAATAGGCTATGAATGCATACCAAGTCACCATCTTCACATCTGATATGCCCCGCAATGCGTTGGAGTAATTGCTCTGCAAACCGTCACCGAACTGATAGATGACAAAAGGTATGACAATCCGGCTTACCATCATCGCCACCTCGGTGCTGTCTGTAAACCACGAGCCAAGGGAATTCCGGACCGTCAGCATAAGCACGGACACAATGGCCACCATCCCCAGAATAATCTTGAAACCGTCTGATACAGTGCGCCTTACATTGCAATAATCCGCTCCTCCCATGAAATTGCTCGCCCTCACGGCCACGGCTGCTGCCATGCCATAATACATCATGAAGCCTACCTGCCCTACAGTCAGCATGATCTGATGCGCGGCAAGGGCTGTTGCACCAATCCAGCCGACCATGATGGTGCTCAGGCTGAAGGAAGCCGTTTCCATTCCCATCTGCAGTCCCACAGGCATCCCCATCCGGCAAAGAAAGATAGCGTCTCTCTTATTCACGTGTCCATTCCTGAACCCGTTGCGATATGGTTTATAACGATTTGATATCAGGAACACGGCGACAAAGCAAAGACACATCAGCACTCTTGCGGAAAGCGTTGCGATGCCGGCACCCGTGAGTCCCATGCGAGGGAAACCCATTTTTCCATAAATCAGCAGCCAGTTGGCAATGATATTGAAAAGATTACCGCCCAGAAGGATGCACATCGGTGTCACGGTATCGGTTATCCCGTCACTGAACTGTTTGAAAGAATTGAAAAGAAGGACGAAAACAAGCGACAAGAGCAGGACAATATAATATGGGCGCATCAGCGGAAGCAATTCCTCAGGCTGGCCGAGTCTGTGGATGTTCACATATAGCAGGAACATGAGCGACATCAGGACGAGTGAGACTAATAAATTAACACAGAGCGAGTTGCGAAGCATCCTGCCGCACTTGTCCACATCTGCTTTTCCATAGAGGCTGCCTATGACCGGAGTCAGGCCATAGGAAAAGCCTGTAGAAAAGATGATTACAAGATTGAATACATTGTTCACAAAACTTGCGGCGGCCAGTTCGGCAGTACCATACCATCCGACCATCATCGTGTCCGCGATGCTCAATATGATAATGCCCAACTGGCCGACCATAATGGGAAGGCCCAGCCTGAAAAGTTCCTTTACCTGAGATCTTGTTCCTGATATTATATCCATTTTTACGAAAAATTCCCGGCAAAGGTAATGCTTTTTCTCCAACCTGCAGAATCTACCTTATTCTCAACATTTCAACCGGCTGACTTTGGACAAGGTCGAGAGGAAATGCCTGATACTTGATTTTTGCAAAATTGATGTCCATGAGGTCAATGCAGCGGATATTGCTGTTCCAGGCTGTCCTGTAATAGATTTTCATCGAATTCTGATCTGTCGCACAAGTGAACTGAGTGGCGCTCGGAAGTCCCTCGGGTGCCTTTCCCTTCGGGTGCTGGATACCTGTCGGAATGTCGAAATTGTTCAGGATATGGAAGGCCTGGAAAACAGTCTGCTCGCCTGTTGCGAGTTTCGGTGCCGTAGTCTGGAAAAATGCCGCACGGACAAAACGGGAAGGCGGGGTGAAATCGCCCGGGAGGCCAAGCATCCCGCTATTGCCTCCGAACGGGCTGAGAGTCACACCGTCAGCCATTTCATGGGACTCGGCGGCACCAGGGAAAAGGTTGACATAATTGTTCAGATTGGCAACATGCCATTTGAAACCAGGAGAATTGGTCAGGACTCCGAGCTTGTTCTCATAAATATGAGGCACTCCACCGACACATTCGATAACAACCATTCTTCCTCCCGGTTCGCTTATTCTCCAGTGAACTGCCCCGATCTTGTTGTCAAGAGTCACAAGGTCAATTTTTCCGATAGCATCCTTGACCTGGTCAATGGACGAGAACTGGGAAAGGACCCAGGAGACAAACTGCATGTCACACAGAGTTTTGGACCTATGTTCCTTATTATAAGCGACATAATCTCCATATCCCGGGAAAAAGAAAAGGCCGGCTGAAAGCCCGGCTTCATTGAGTCCTTCAACGACGAAGTCTTCGTATTCGGTATATATGCCCACATAACCGTATATGGACTTGAACTGCATTCCGTCTGCCCCCTCCGGGGTGAAGGAACGGAAAGAATGGCCACGTGGAGCTGCCACATAGCCACATTGCATCGGGGAAGCCGCCCATTCGACAGTTCTGGCAACGACACGGCTGCCATCGGCTGCCGTAAGGGCTATTCCGGTACAGGCATGTGCTTGGAAAGCACTCAGAAAAGATAAGGCCGCAACGACGGACAAAATATATAAACGTTTCATAATTGTATGGATTAAACAACGGTTTGTCTGCAATGAACGAGCCATATTTTCCCCGATTTTGTCATATAAGAGAAAAAAATAGTATCTTTACGGCCCAAACCCTAAACCTATATCAATGAGTCCGGAAGTTATTGCAAGCATTGATACCATCAAGGTGAATATGAATGTAGGCGGAATGAATGTCATCAACATCGTTCTCGCCTTTGTAATGTTCGGAGTAGCCCTGGGAATAAAACCTGAGACTTTCCTGGATGTAATCAAAAAACCTAAATCGTTCATTCTCGGAATAATATGTCAGATGATCCTGCTTCCGGGACTGACCTTCCTTCTTGCACTTGCCATGAAGGACATGATTTCTCCGATGATTGGTCTTGGAATGATACTGGTGGCATCCTGCCCCGGTGGAAACATATCCAATTTCATCACATCCCTTTCCAGAGGCAATACTGAACTTTCAGTTTCCCTGACTGCCGTGAACACTGGCGTTTGCATTTTCACAACACCTGCCAATTTTGCTTTATGGGGAGGACTTTTCCTGAATAATGCACAGATAGCCAGCGAATTGCCACAATTGAGCATCCCATTCTGGGAGATTTTCAAAACCATCGTGATTCTCCTCGGCATCCCTATCATACTTGGAGTTCTGTGCAGGAAATATCTGCCTGCAGTATCTGAGAAAATCAAGAAGCCTCTCCAGTACCTTTCCATAGTGTTTTTCATCGTCATGGTGGTGCTCGCATTCAGCAACAACCTTGATGCATTTATGAAATGTATAAGGTATATTTTCCTCATTGTACTGATACACAATATGTTGGCCCTCGGAATAGGTTTCCTGACAGGCAGTGCATTCAAAGTTCCATACAAGGACAGGAGAACGCTCACCATCGAGACCGGCATTCAGAATTCAGGCCTTGGGCTTGTATTGCTTTTCAATCCTGCCATCTTCGGTCCCGAATGGGCGGCTAACGGCGGAATGCTTGTAATTACTGCATGGTGGGGAATATGGCATATCATTTCAGGTCTGACTCTCGCGTTCCTTTGGAGATGGAGAGGAAGGAAAGATGTTGAAAACGCTTAATTAAGAACAGATGTCCAAGAAAAACATATACGATCACGACTGGCTCTATACTTTCCTCCGGCCTGCAGTTGACAGGTTCATGAAGGCAAGTTACAGGCGCTTTGAGACTTTCGGGATGGAAAATATCCCGAAGGACGGAGCCATTATCATAACACCCAACCACTGCAATACCCTCATGGATGCCCTGGTCGTGCTGGGCACATTCAGGGATGAAACGGTTTTCGGAGCAAGGGCTGACATGTTCAACAAGCCGGCCATTGCAAAGATTATGTTCTTTCTGAGAATCCTGCCTATGGTACGCCAGAGGGACGGACTTCGCAATGTGTTGAAAAACAATGAGACAAACGAAATAATCGTTGACACTCTGAAGCACGGAGTGCGCTTCTGCGTATATCCTGAAGGAAGGCACAGGCCAGCAAGGAGCATTCTGCCTCTTGGAAAGGGGGTGTTCAGGATGGCATTGGCGGCAGTCAGCGAACTTGGAGATTCCAGGAATGTGTATATCGTGCCTGCGGGACTTGAATATGAAGACTATTTCAGGTTCCGTACCACAGCTCTGCTTAGTTTCGGGGAACCAATCAACGTGACGGAGTTCGTGCGGAACAATCCCGTGGAAAATGAAGTGCAGCTAATCGAGCCACTGAGGAAGGAATTGTCCTCCAAAATGAGCGGGCTCATTACATATCTCCCTGATGACGAAGACCTTGCACCATCGTGGGCTCTGCTCAAGATGATAGCTGCAAAGGGTGACAGAGGGGGAAGACTGCACGAGAGAATGATGCACAACCGCGACATCACCAGCCAGATAGCACAGAAGAAAGCCTCCGATCCCGAGGCTTTTGCAGCCCTGATCGGGAAAGTCAGGGATTTCGAGAACAGAAGAAGGAAAGAAGGCATTTCCATCTTCTCCTTTGGTAAGAGCAAGCCGGTGCTGAGTCTTGCCGGACGCACTTTGGCCGGAATTGCCCTTCTCCCGTGGTTCATTTTCTGTGCAACGGTTTCCTTGCCTTCATGGCTGACCTTCAATGTCTTGAAAGGAAAAATAAAGGACAAGGCGTTCAGGAATACGGCAGGATTCGGAGTAGGGCTTGCTATGGGAATAATTTTGTTCATCATATATACCATCCTCAGTTTCTACCTTCTCCCATGGTATTGGGCATGCCTGTTCCTTCTGGCATATATCCCTTCATACTACAGTTTCCATGACTGCCTCGAATTTTGGCGCAGAACCATATCCGATTTCAGATTCATCGGCAAAGGCAGTCTGAAAAAGATGTACGGCGACATTCTGGACGAATTCAACGCATGACTCCTCAATTGATATTTTATATTACTTTATATTATTAACCTTTAAAACGAACAAAACATGGACAGTTACACTCAGAAGTATGTTGACAGCTTCATGGCTGAACTTACTGCCAAGAACCCGGGAGAAAAAGAGTTTCACCAGGCCGTAAAAGAGGTACTTGAAAGCGTTGCACCTTACATTGTTGCACATCCTTACCTTATGGAGCAAAAAATTCTCGAAAGAATCGTCGAGCCTGAAAGAATCATCATGTTCAGGGTTCCATGGCTTGATGATGAAGGAAACATCCAGATTAACAAAGGCTACAGGGTACAGAACAGCAGCGCCATCGGACCATACAAGGGCGGGATCCGTTTCCATCCGAGCGTCAACCTCAGCATCATGAAGTTCCTTGCTTTCGAGCAGACCTTCAAGAACAGCCTCACAACCCTTCCTATGGGTGCCGGCAAAGGTGGTTCTGATTTCAACCCTAAAGGAAAGTCTGACAATGAGGTGATGCGCTTCTGCCAGAGCTTCATGACAGAGCTTTCAAAACACATTGGTGCTGATACTGACGTTCCTGCAGGCGATATCGGAGTCGGCGGACGTGAAATCGGATATATGTTCGGCCAGTACAAGAGACTTCGCAACGAGTTCACCGGAGTGCTTACAGGAAAGGGCCAGTCATGGGGAGGAAGCCACATCAGACCTGAGGCAACCGGTTACGGCGTATGCTATTTCGCATCTGCAATGCTTGCTACCAAAGGCGACAGCTACGAGGGCAAGACAGTTGCAATCTCCGGTTCAGGAAATGTTGCGCAGTATGCAGCAAAGAAAGCTCTCCAGCTTGGAGCAAAAGTCGTAACAATGTCTGATTCAAACGGTTATATCTATGACCCAGAAGGCATTGATGCAGACAAGCTCGCTTATGTAATGGAGCTCAAGAACATATACAGGGGCCGTATCAAGGAGTATGCTGAAAAATATCCTTCAGCTCAGTACTTCCCTGGCGAAAGACCTTGGGGCGTGAAGTGCGACATCGCAATGCCTTGTGCAACCCAGAATGAACTCAACGGAGAAGAGGCCAGGACACTTATCGCAAACGGATGCATGTGCGTTGCCGAGGGCGCAAACATGCCATCAACTCCTGAGGCAATCGAAGTATTCCTCTCTTCAAAGATTCTCTACTCCCCTGGAAAGGCTTCAAACGCAGGTGGTGTTGCAACCTCAGGTCTTGAGATGACCCAGAACTCAATGAGGCTCAAATGGACACCTGACGAAGTTGACAGACACCTCAAACAGATTATGACTGACATCCACGAGGCATGCGTCAAATACGGTACTGAAGAAGACGGCTATGTGAACTATGTAAAAGGCGCAAACATAGCTGGATTCATCAAGGTAGCTGATGCGATGATGGCTCAGGGCCTCGTTTAATAATTGACAATCAATATGCATATAGGTATAGCTGGAAATATCGGTTGCGGAAAGACTACACTCACGAGAATGCTCGCCGAACATTACGGATGGACTCCCAAGTTTGAAGCGGTGACCTACAATCCCTATCTTGAGGACTATTACAAGGACATAAGCCGCTGGTCATACAATCTGGAGACCTACTTCCTTGCACAAAGGTTCAAGGATGTGCTTGAAATATCCAAAAGCAAGGACGTTATCGTCCAGGACAGGACGATAATGGAAGGTGTTTATATTTTCGTTGCCAACAACAAAGCAATGGGAAACCTTTCAGACAGGGACTACGATACCTATATGCAATTGTTCAGCCTTATGATGTCCATGGTCAGGGAACCTGACCTGCTGATATATCTCAAGACATCCGTTCCGAAACTTGTGGAGCAGATTCAATTGAGGGGCAGGGACTATGAAAAATCGATGAGCATCGAATATCTGACAAACCTTAACGAGCTGTATGACAAATGGATAGCTTCATACAAAGGAAAGGTGCTGACAATAGAAGCTGACGGACTGGACTTTGAACACAGACCTGAAGATTTCTCGATGATTACAGACAAGATAGATGCCC
>CAMCIE010000070.1 GCA_945874815.1 uncultured Bacteroidales bacterium | reverse complement strand
AAGGATTCCTTTTGATGCTGACCTGAGTAGGTGTGATGCCATGCAACTTATTGTATTCCATCTGTTTGGTACGACGCCTGTTGGTCTCGTATATGGTCTGCTGCATGGAATCCGTCACGGAATCTGCATACATGATTACAAGACCGTTCACATTTCGGGCTGCTCGTCCGGCAGTCTGGGTAAGTGCACGGCCACTCCTGAGGAAGCCCTCCTTGTCTGCATCCAGGATAGCCACCAGGGAAACAGAAGGAATATCCAGACCTTCACGCAGCAGGTTTACACCCACCAGCACGTCGAAGAGTCCGTTCTTGAAATCCTCGATAATCTCCACCCTTTCCATGGTATCCACATCGGAATGGATGTAGCGGCAACGAACCCCCATCTTGGTGAAATATTTCTCCAGCTCCTCGGCCATCCTCTTGGTCAAAGTCGTCACAAGCACCCTCTCGTCCACTTCAGCTCTTTTCCGGATTTCCTCAAGCAAATCATCCACCTGATTCTCCACCGGCCTCACCTCGATAGGCGGGTCAAGCAGTCCTGTAGGCCTTACAACTTGTTCAACCACAAGCCCTTCCGATTTTTCAAGCTCATACTCCGCAGGAGTAGCACTCACGAAAACCTTCTGTCCTGTGATGGCTTCAAATTCATCGAATTTGAGCGGACGGTTGTCCGAAGCTGCCGGAAGGCGGAAACCATAGTCAATAAGGACCGATTTTCTGGAATGGTCACCTCCGTACATCGCCCTGATCTGGGGCAGGGTCACATGGCTCTCGTCAATGAAAGTGATGAAATCCTTCGGGAAATAATCAATCAGGCAGAATGGCCTCATCCCCTCCTTCCTTCCGTCGAAATATCTGGAATAATTCTCGATTCCGGGACAATATCCCATTTCCTTGATAAACTCCAAATCATACTCCACCCTCTGTTTCAACCTCTTGGCTTCCAATGTCTTGCCAATTGAATTGAAGTATTCGACCTGGGCGGTCATGTCATCCTGAATCTGGCTTATGGCCTTGATGCTGCGCTCCTTGGTGGTGACGAAATTACCGGCAGGATAGATATCAATCTTGTCAAGACTGTCAATGAATGCTCCGGTAACAGGGTCTATGATGGATATCTGGTCAACTTCGTCACCGAAAAACTCGATGCGGACCGCATTTTCTCCGTAACCGATGCAAACGTCCACAGTATCACCTCTGACGCGGAATGTACCGCGCTTGAAATCAGTCTCAGTCCTTGAATACAGGGCATCAACGAGCTGGTAGAGCAGTCTGGTCATGCTCCTTTGCTCTCCGCGCACCACCGAAACAGTCTGTGCATGGAAATCCTCCGGATTACCTATGCCGTAAAGACATGATACACTGGAAATTACAATCACATCCCTCCTGCCTGAAAGCAGGGCTGACGCAGCGCTGAGCCTGAGTTTTTCAATCTCGTCATTGATGCTCAAGTCCTTTTCGATATATGTATCAGTGACAGGAATATAGGCTTCAGGCTGGTAGTAGTCATAGTACGAAACGAAATACTCGACCGCATTGTTCGGAAAGAATGATTTGAACTCTCCGTAAAGCTGGGCAGCCAGAGTCTTGTTGTGGCTCAGAATCAGTGCGGGCCGCTGCATTCTTTCTATGACATTGGCCATAGTGAAAGTCTTGCCGGAGCCGGTCACGCCGAGCAGGGTCACTGCATCGACGCCCTCCTTCAAAGCTGAACATATACCGTCAATGGCCGCCGGCTGATCACCTGAAGGTTTGTATTCTGATGATATTTTGAAATTCATCGTCCGTTGTACATGTCATCGTAATACTTCATATAGTCCCCTGATGTCACATTGTCCATCCACTCCTGGTTATCCAGATACCAGCGTACAGTCTTTTCAATGCCTTCTTCGAACTGCAATGATGGTTCCCAGCCGAGTTCCTTCTGCAGCTTGGTGCTGTCGATGGCATAGCGAGCATCGTGCCCAAGACGGTCTGTGACATAGGTAATCAGGTCAAGGTCAGCTCCTTCCTCACGTCCGAGCAGGCGGTCAACCGTGTTGATTACGACTTTGATGATGTCGATGTTTTTCCATTCGTTGAATCCGCCGATATTGTATGTTTCAGCGATTCTGCCTTTGTGGAAAATCAGGTCTATCGCCCTGGCATGGTCCTCGACGAAGAGCCAGTCGCGGACATTCTCGCCCCTGCCATATACCGGAAGTGGTTTGCGATGACGTATGTTGTTGATGAACAATGGAATAAGCTTTTCCGGGAACTGGTATGGACCATAGTTGTTCGAGCAGTTGGTGACTATGGTCGGCATGCCGTAAGTGTCGTGATAGGCGCGGACGAAATGGTCTGAGCTGGCCTTTGCTGCGCTGTACGGGCTGTGAGGATTATATTTCGTGGTTTCGTAGAAGAAGTCGTCACCGTATGCAAGGTGGTGCTTCCCGGATGAGGCCTTTGTAGTGAAAGAGGGTTCAACGCCTTCCGGATGGTTCATTGTCAAGGCTCCATAGACTTCGTCGGTGGATATGTGGTAGAATCGGCATGGGATTCCTTCAGATTCCCGATCGGGGGCGGGCATGACGTAGTTGAACTGTTCCCAACAGAGTTTTGCAGCCTGAAGGAGGGAGAGTGTACCCATGACATTGGTGTGGGCGAACGTGAAAGGATCCTTGATGGAACGGTCCACATGACTCTCGGCTGCCAGATGTATGATTCCGTCGATTTTTTCCTCCCGCATCAGGGAAAGGATACCGTCGAAGTCACATATATCCATCTTGACGAATTTATAGTTGGGCCTGTCCTCAATGTCCCTGAGGTTGGCAAGGTTGCCGGCGTAGGTCAGCTTATCCACGTTGATGATATTGTATTCGGGATATTTGTTTACGAAAAGCCGTACTACATGGCTGCCGATGAATCCGGCTCCGCCAGTGATCATTATATTTCTCATTTCTGAATGTTTTCTATGCATTTCTTGAGGGAATCAGTCCAGTAAGGTATTGATATTCCGAAGCTTGTCTTAATCTTTGTCTTGTCGAGAACAGAGTATGAAGGCCGTTTAACCGGTGATGGAAACTCATCAGAATGGCAGGGCTGTACGTCGCAGGAGGTCTGGCCGCTGTACCGGGCAATCATCTTGGTGAAATCGTACCAGCTGCAGACTCCCTCGTTGCTGTAGTGGTAGATTCCGGATTTGGTGTAGGTGTCAGTGCCTTGCTTGCAGTCTGTTTCGCGAGAATAATCTCCGATTATTTCCACTATGGCATTGGCCAGGTCAAGGGCATAGGTAGGCGTTCCCGCCTGGTCGAAGACTACTTTCAACTGCGGCTTCGTTGCCGTAAGATTGAGCATGGTCTTGCAGAAATTCTTGCCGAATTCACTGTAAAGCCATGCGGTCCTGACTATCACGTGTTTGCATCCGGAAGAGATAATGTTCTGTTCTCCATGGAGTTTGGTGAGTCCATATACTCCGGTCGGAGTGCCCCTCTGTTCTTCTTTGCAAGGGGTATTGTAAGGTTCCTTGCCGAATACATAGTCTGTCGATATGTGAATCAGGAGTCCTCCTTCCTCTTTCATGACTTTTGCCAGAAGGGCCGGAGCTTCGGCATTGAGCTTTTCCGCCAGTTCCGCATTTGATTCGGCAGCATCGACATTTGTATATGCCGCACAATTTACGATAATATCTACTCCATTGTCCCTCACCAATTTACGTATCGCCTCAATATCGGTTATGTCCAATATCCCGGTCGGTACCCCTTCGGGGGCCACGACATCGGTGAATATATATTTGTCACCACTTTCACGGGCGACAATCCTCATTTCGTTTCCAAGTTGTCCGTTTGCTCCGGTTACAAGTATCGTCATCTTCTTTTCCTTATTCCAGATTACCTCCCATTCCGTTCTGCTTCACCTCGTCAATGACTCTGAGCAGGTACTGCCCATATTGGTTCTTCAGCATCGGCTGTGCAAGTTCTCTCATTTTTTCTTCGTCAATCCATCCTTTCCTGTAAGCAATTCCTTCAAGACATCCGATCTTGAGTCCCTGTCTCTTCTCAATCACTTCTATGAAAGTCGATGCCTCGGACAAACTGTCATGGGTGCCGGTGTCGAGCCAGGCAAATCCGCGTCCCAAAGTCTTGACTTTCAATATTCCTTCCTCCAGAAAATGCTGGTTTACGGTAGTAATTTCCAGTTCACCTCTGGCTGATGGTTTGATATTCTTTGCTATGTCAACCACCTTGTTCGGATAAAAATACAGTCCGACCACGGCATAATTCGATTTCGGTCTGGATGGCTTTTCCTCGATGGACAGACAGTTTCCATTCTTGTCGAATTCAGCAACACCGTATCTTTCCGGGTCTGATACCCAATAGCCGAAAACTGTGGCAAGTCCTTTTTCTGCGTCCTCCACGGCAGACCTGAGCATCTGCCCTAATCCGTTTCCATGGAAAATGTTGTCACCAAGAATCAGACAAGCCGTATCATCGCCGATGAATTCTTCTCCGATTATGAATGCCTGGGCAAGTCCGTCAGGGGAGGGCTGTTCCGCATAGGAAAAACTGACTCCGAAATCGCTGCCGTCTCCGAGCAGCCTCCTGAACCCGGGCAGATCCGTCGGGGTGGAAATAATCAGGATGTCCCTGATTCCCGCATACATGAGGACCGATATGGGATAATATATCATCGGTTTGTCGAAAATGGGCAGCATCTGTTTGCTGACTCCTTTTGTTATCGGGTAAAGACGTGTACCCGAGCCGCCGGCCAATACGATTCCTTTCATTTCCTTATTTTATATGTAGTAGTCTTCATTTATGTCAAACGGGATGCATGCCTCTTTCAGCACCGGATGGTGCATGTCCTTGGCTGATAATACTATATCATCTTTGGGAATCCTCCAGTCGATACCAAGGTCAGGGTCGTTCCAGGCAATGGCACCCTCGCTTTCAGGGGCGTAGAAATCATCACATTTATACTGGAAGACAGCTTCCTCGGAGAGCACGGCAAAGCCATGTGCGAATCCCCTTGGGATAAATAGCTGTCTGTGGTTTTCTTCTGTCAGTTCAACGCATACGTGATGGCCGAAAGTTGGGGAGCCCTTGCGTATGTCAACTGCAACATCGAGGACTGCTCCCTTTACTACTCTCACCAGTTTGCTCTGGGAATGAGGCGGTTTCTGGAAATGAAGCCCACGGAGCACTCCGTAGCATGATTTGCTTTCGTTGTCCTGGACAAAATTCACAGGCCTTACCCTTTCCGCGAAATCTCTTTCGGAGAAAGATTCAAAAAAATAGCCTCTGTGGTCGCCGAAAACCTTTGGCTGGATGATGACCACTCCTTCTATGTCTGTGTTAATTACTTCCATTCCTATGTATATAAAAATACAAATTTAGTCAATTTAATCATTATATCAAGACGTTCACTCGGTTGCTGATAACCACTTGTTGAGGTGTGAAATAAATCGGTTCAACTTGGCAGCAGGACGTATGAAAATATTGATTTTTTTCCTATATTTGCGGCGCTTGTGCGCAGTGCGGCACGAGCAAGGATTGTCCAGGGACTTTCCTTGCATGACAACGCAATTGTTTTATAACTAATTATAGACGATATTATGGTTTATTCACACGAAGTGCAGCAGATGTGCTGCGTCAAAAAAGGACCTAACCATGGTCCTGCTCCAATTCCTGAAGAGGGAAAATGGGTGAAATCAAAGGAGATTTCTGACATTTCCGGCCTTACTCACGGTATCGGCTGGTGTGCTCCTCAGCAGGGTGCCTGCAAACTTACTCTCAATGTAAAAGACGGTATCATCCAGGAGGCTCTCGTTGAGACTATCGGATGCTCAGGTATGACTCACTCAGCTGCTATGGCTTCTGAGATTCTTCCTGGCAAGACTCTTCTTGAGGCTCTCAACACCGACCTCGTTTGCGATGCTATCAACACTGCAATGCGTGAGCTCTTCCTTCAGATCGTTTACGGACGTACCCAGTCAGCTTTCTCTGAGGGTGGTCTTATGATCGGAGCAGGCCTCGAGGACCTCGGAAAAGGTCTCCGTAGCCAGGTTGGTACCCTTTATGGTACTCTTGCAAAAGGCCCTCGCTACCTTGAGATGGCTGAAGGCTACATCAAGACTCTCGCTTTGGATGAGAATGATGAGATTTGCGGATATCAGTTCGTTCATCTCGGCAAATTCATGGACGAGATCAAGAAAGGTACAGATGCAAATGAGGCTCTTGCAAAGGTTACCGGTACTTATGGCCGTTTCAAACCAGAGGATGGCGCCGTTAAATACATCGACCCACGTCACGAGTAATTGATAGGAGGATATATTATGATTAGAGAAGTAAAATTTGAATCACAGGATCGCCGCATGCCGCAGATCCTCAAGGTTCTCAATGAGAACGGTATCGCTTCTATCGAAGAGGCAAACCAGATTTGCGACGCAGCTGGTATCGACCCATACCTCGCATGTGAGGAAACTCAGCCTATTTGCTTCGAGAACGCAAAATGGGCTTATGTAGTTGGTTGTGCAATTGCAATCAAGAAGAACTGCAAAGTTGCTGCTGAGGCTGCCGAGGCTATCGGACTTGGACTCCAGGCATTCTGCATCCCAGGTTCAGTTGCTGACGACCGTAAAGTAGGTCTCGGACATGGTAACCTCGCTGCAATGCTTCTTCGTGAGGAGACAAAATGCTTTGCATTCCTCGCTGGTCATGAGTCATTCGCAGCTGCTGAAGGTGCAATCAAGATTGCAGCAAAGGCTGACAAGGTACGTAAGGAGCCTCTCCGCGTAATCCTCAACGGTCTCGGAAAAGACGCTGCACAGATTATCTCACGTATCAATGGCTTCACTTATGTTCAGACTGAGTTTGACTACTACACAGGTGAAGTTAAAGAGGTTCGCCGCATCGCTTATTCAAACGGCCCGCGTGCAAAGGTTAACTGCTACGGCGCTGACGACGTTCGCGAGGGTGTTGCAATCATGTGGAAAGAGGGTGTTGATGTTTCCATCACAGGTAACTCTACCAACCCAACCCGCTTCCAGCATCCTGTAGCAGGAACATACAAGAAAGAGCGTGTTCTTGCCGGCAAGCCTTATTTCTCAGTTGCATCAGGTGGCGGTACAGGCCGTACTCTTCACCCG
>CAMCIE010000069.1 GCA_945874815.1 uncultured Bacteroidales bacterium | reverse complement strand
TGCAAAGGTAAGGCTTTTTTCTGAACTTCCAAACTTTTTATGAAGTTTTTTTCTAAAAAATATTTGAAAGGATGCCTTTCCAGAGGATTTCCAAGAACTCTTGCCGCTTTCGCTGACACCCGTTTCTCAAATGGGGCTGCAAAGGTAGCGCTTTTTCCTGAACTTCCAAACTTTTTTGACATTTTTTGTTAAAAAGAAATATTTCCACCTTTATACCTATATATTATAGAAACAATTTGCTATTTTTGTAGGATTGTTGGTTTAACATTGAGCAATGTAATAAAAATATAACAGGCAATATCATGAAATGTATCATATCGGCACTTTTAGCCATGGCTACTGCCGCTTCATCTTTGGCAGCCAATGTTCAGGACTCCCCTCTTTGGCTTCGTAAGAACAACATATCCCCGGACGGGAGCAAAATCGCTTTCTGTTACAAAGGCGATATCTTCATCGTTCCTTCCGAAGGCGGCAGGGCATTCCAGCTCACAAGCAACCCGGCCTATGACTCAGATCCGATTTGGACTCCGGATGGAAAGCAGATAGTTTTCAGCTCATACCGGGAGGGTGGCAAAGACATTTTTGCTGTAAGTGCAGACGGTGGAACAGCAAAAAGACTCACTACCTGGTCAGGCAAGGAAACACCTCTTGCTGTAACTGATGATGGAGAAGTCTGGTTTTCGGCAGCCATCCAGCAGGATGCGACTTATGGCAACTTCCCGGGCTCAGAACAAATCTATGCCGTAGGTCTGGAAGGCGGAAGACCGAGACAGGTGACCTCAATGCCAGTTGGTTCAATGAGCATCAATTCAAAGGGTATTGTCTTATATGAGGATATCAAAGGATATGAGGATCCTTTCAGGAAGCATCATACATCTTCCGTAACCAGGGATATATGGATGTGCAAGACCACCGATGGCAAAAATGGTCGTGTAATGGACGGAAACTCTGAATTTACCAAACTTTCAGGTTTCAAAGGCGAGGACCGCAATCCTGTATTCGCCAAGGATGGAGATACGTTCTACTATCTGAGCGAAGCCGACGGTACATATAATATATATAGAAGCAGTTTATCCGACTCAGGCAAAACCGTTCAGCTTACCCATGCCAAGGGAAACCCGGTAAGATATATTTCTGTTTCAGGTGAGGGTACCATTTCTTTCTCGCTTGACGGAGAACTCTACACTGTCAGGGAAGGAGCCCAGCCAGAGAAAGTCAATATCGAGATAATTGCCGACAATTATACAAAAGAAAAAGAATTGAAAGGTGTGATGTCGGGAGCTACCGACCTGGCTGTCTCGCCTAATGGCAAAGAGGTGGCATTCATTGTCAGGGGCAATGTTTTCGTGACATCTATTGACCACAACACCACCAGATGCATAACCAACACTCCGGAACAGGAAAGAAACCTTACATTCTCCAAAGACGGCAAGACAATCTATTATTCATCGGAAAGGGATGGAAACTGGGGAATCTGGGGCACATCCCTCACCGGAAAGGATGACAAATATTTCACTTACTCCCTCAAGACAGAGGAAAAACGTATTACACCGGTGGGTCAGACCTGTTTCCAGCCTCAGGTCTCGCCGGACGGTAAATACATCGCATATCTCAAGGACAGGACAGGTGTGGCAGTGATGGACCTGAAGAGCGGCAAGGAGAAAATTCTGGTCAGAAAAGACGTCAACTATTCTTATTCTGACGGAGACCAGGCATTTGAGTGGAGTCCTGACAGCAGATACATCCTTTGCAACTGGCAGGGTGACGGAGGCTGGAACAATGAGGATGTTGCCGTTGTGGATGTTGAAAGCGGAGAAATCACCAACCTCACCCAGAGCGGCTATTCTGACGGTGGATTCAGATGGGCAATGAAAGGAAAGGCGATGACATGGTCATCGGACAAGGCCGGCTACAGAAGCCACGGAAGCTGGGGAGCAGAAAGGGACATATATATAATGTTCTTTGACAGAGAAGCTTACAGCCAATTCCGGCAAGACAGGGAGGACAGGGACCTCAAAGCAATGATGCAGTCAGACAAAGAGAAGAAGCAGGAGAAGAAGGACAGTATCAAAAATGAAGAGAAGGCAGAGAAGATTGTGCTTGACCTCGCTGACAGGCAGAACAGGATTCTTCGTCTGACACCGTTCTCCGGATCGATTGGAGACCATTACCTCACTGAAGACGGTAAAAAGTTGTACTATATGGTCCGTTCAGCAAAAACAATGGACCTTTGTGAGCTGAATATTGAGGATAAAAGCTTCAAAGTCATTTCTTCCAATGTATCTGGAGGCATCTATCCTTCCGTTGATGGCAAGACGCTGTTTATCCTCGGCAGAAACGGCATTATGAAAATGCCTGTTGCAGGAGGAAAACTGGAAACCATTGCGTTCAACGGTGAATATGACTACTCCCCAGCAGCTGAAAGGACTTATATTTTCAACCATGTCTGGAAACAGGTGGAAGAAAAATTCTATGATGCCTCCATCCATGGAATCGACTGGAAAGGATACAAGGACGTGTATGAGAAGTTCCTGCCGCATATAAGCAACAATTTCGATTTCCAGGAAATGCTGTCAGAAATGCTGGGAGAACTCAACGGTTCACATACCGGTGCAAGATACTATTACAGATCCAACCTGAACAGTGCTGCACTTGGAGTCCTTTTCGACAATGAGTATCAGGGTGATGGGCTTCGCATAAAAGAGATTCTCAAAGGAGGCATTCTTTATATCCAGGCGCCACAAATCAAGGAAGGCGATATAATTGAAGCAATCGATGGCGTGAAGATTGCAGCCGGACAGGACTTCTTCCCGGCATTCAGGATGAAAGCTGGAAAGAAAGTTACGTTGAGCATAAGCAGCAAAGGACGCAAAGCTGAGGATATTGTCGTGAAGACAGGCAGTTCCGATGATGTTCAGATGTACAACAGATGGGTTGAGCAAAGGGCTGAAATGGTAAGGAAACTATCCGGAGGCAAAGTGGGATATGTCCATGTCGAAGGAATGGATTCCGAAAGTTTCCGAAGGGTGTTCTCCGAATTGCTCGGAAAATACAGAAGTTGCGAGGCGGTAATCGTTGATACCAGGCACAACGGTGGCGGATGGCTTCATGACGACCTTGCCACCCTGCTCAGCGGAAAGGAATATGCGCGCTTCGAGCCAAGGGGACAATATATCGGATCGGATCCATGGAATAAATGGAACAAGCCTTCATGTGTGCTTGTCGGTGAAGACAATTACTCCGATGCTTCCGGATTCCCATATATTTACAAGACTCTGGGCATTGGAAAACTCATCGGAACTCCTGTCCCGGGCACAATGACAGCAGTCTGGTGGGAAACACAGATCGATCCGACACTTGTTTTCGGAATTCCTCAGGTCGGAGTCATCGGCGTGAAAGACGGAAGATATTTGGAGAATATGGATATCGAACCGGACATTCTTGTTTACAATGACCCTGCTTCGATACTCAGAGGAGAAGACAAGCAGCTTGAAGCAGCTGTGGCTGAGATGATGAAAGCAATTGAATAACAATATATTATGGATAAGAAAATTGTTATAATTCCAACTTATAACGAAAAAGAGAATATTGAGAAAATCATCAGAGCAGTATTTGCCCTTGACGGAGAATATCACGTAATCGTCATTGAAGATGGCTCTCCGGACGGCACTGCTTCGATTGTGAAGAGGCTGATGGAGGAATTTCCAGAAAGGCTTTTCATTATTGAGAGAAAAGGTAAGCTGGGGCTTGGAACAGCATATATTACCGGATTCAAATGGGCCGTGGACCATGGCTATGACTATATTTTCGAGATGGATGCGGATTTTTCCCACAATCCCGAAGACCTGCCAAGACTCTACGAAGCATGTGCAGCCGGTGGTGCGGACCTGGCCATCGGCTCAAGGTATTGCAACGGAATCAGCGTCATAAACTGGCCGATCGGAAGGGTGATCATGTCTTATTATGCTTCGGTATATGTCAGGACCGTACTCGGAATGAAAGTGTATGACACTACCGCCGGCTTTAAGTGTTACAAGCGTAAAGTCTTGGAAACCATTGATTTGGATAATGTTCAAATGAAGGGATACGGTTTCCAGATTGAGATGAAGTATTCAACATACAAGCTCGGCTTCAAAATTCAGGAAGTTCCGATCATTTTCGTTGACAGGAAAGAAGGAACGTCGAAGATGAGCAGCGGAATCTTCGGAGAAGCTTTCTGGGGAGTCATGAAGCTGAAAATGAGAAAAATAAAACCAAGGAAAATATGATTTTGCTTCATAATGCCTATCTGGCAACCGGTGAAAGGGAAGGTGACGGAGCTATCCTCATTGATGGTGACAAAATTGCCGGAGTATGTTTCAAGGAGAAGGATGGAAGTTCAAAGTTGCCTTCATCGGCTGGAGGAATGAGTATTCCATACGAAATGCTCTCAGACTATCTTTCCAGGAAGTTCGACAATCTGCAAGTTATTGACATTCAAGGCAAATGCATAATGGCGGGCGGCATTGATGCCCATGTGCATTTCAGGGAGCCCGGACTTATACAAAAGGCTGATATAGGCACGGAGTCCCGCGCAGCTCTGGCCGGAGGTGTGACAACCGTTATGGATATGCCGAATACCAATCCGCCAACAATCTCTGCGGCGGCACTTAAGGAAAAAATAGGGATTGCAGCAGAAAAAGGTGCAAATCATGTTATGTTCCACCTCGGTGTCACCAACAGGAATGTAGCTGATATTCAAAGAATTATCAACTATGGTGATGAGCAGACAGGCATCAGTGCCAAGGATTTTGCAGGATTGAAGGTATTCATGGGATCCTCGACGGGAAATATGCTTGTGGATTCCGGCGATGCTCTTGAAGAGGTGTTCGCCATGAATCAAAAGCCGGTTCTGGTGCATTGCGAGGATGAACAGACCATAAAGGAAAATCTGGCAAAGGCCAAAGAGAAATATGGCGAGGATATTCCGTTTGAGGAACACGAGAATATCAGAAGCCGCCGGGCTTGTATAAAATCGACCATCAAAGCCCTTGAAATGGCCATGAGACACAATACCAGGCTGACTCTATGCCACATTTCCACAAAAGAAGAAGTGGAAATGGTCAGGGCGGCAAAAATCAGCAATCCTGACATTACTGCCGAAACTTCATGCAACTATCTGTGGTTCAGCGATGAAGACTATCCGAGACTTGGGAGCAAACTTAAATGCAACCCTTCTGTAAAAGGCGCTTCAGACAGGCAGGCTTTAAGGGAAGCATTGAGTCAGGGCCTAATTGATACCATCGGTTCTGACCATGCGCCTCACTTGGAAAGTGAAAAAAGCGGGAACTACTGCAAGGCGCCATCGGGTCTTCCTTCCGTCCAGTTCACCCTGCCCGTTCTGCTGACTGTGGCCGATCAGGAGGAAATCCCTCTTACAAGGATTGCGTCGGTATTCTCGGAGAAGGCAGCTGATATCTATGGACTGAAAGAGGCCGTCTGAAAGAAGGCTGGTATGCCGACCTTGTAATCTTCGATTACGACAGAGAATTTACAGTAAACAAAGACTTGATACTCAGCAAGTGCGGATGGAGTCCCTATGAGGGTGTGACCCTGAAAGGAGTGGTGGAATCCGTATATCTTGACGGTGTTGAAGTTGTACATGACGGAGTTCTTAATTAGGGTTATGTCACATATTTCCAAAGATAAGAGTCAGAGCAAGACTCTGGTTTATGTCGTATCAATGTTCTCCATCATACTGTGGGGGATGTCATATATTTGGACCGATGTCCTAATCGCTCATGATATTCCGATTTTCTACTTTGTTTTCGTGAGGATTCTGATGGCAGGATTTATCCTGTTCCTTTTCAATGCTGCGAGCGGAAAGATTCAGTCCATCAAGAAGAAAGATTGGCCGAAATTCCTGCTTCTTGCCCTATGTGAGCCGTTCATTTATTTCCTTTGCGAGACCTATGGTCTGAAGTTGACCGGCTCACCTACCATTAGCGCAATGGTGATAGCTACCATCCCGATTTTTTCTATCGGTGCGGGAATCTTGTTTTTCAAGGAGAAAATCAATCTGCTGAACATTGCCGGTATTCTTCTGTCTCTGGTAGGTATCGTGCTTGTTGCAATGGCAAAAGGTGAACTGGGAGAGCATTTCATCATTGGCATTATGTTCCTGCTTGTGGCTGTGATTGCAGAGGTAGGCCATGCATCATTCACCAAAAGCCTGTCTGGTAATTATTCTGCACAGGTAATCGTGATGTATCAATTCCTTATCGGAAGCATCTACCTTTTTCCTTTGTTTATATGGAAAGGACTGGATGGTTTCAATAAGGAAGTTTATTTTTCACCAGAGGTCAGTTATCCTATCATTTGCCTTGCGGTACTTTGCTCAAGTCTGGCTTTTTCACTTTGGGTCAGCACCATAAAGAGCCTGGGAGTGGCGAAGTCCAGCATATTTTCTGCTCTCATTCCTGTGGCTGCCGCACTGATTGCCTGGATTCTTGGACATGAATACCTGAATCTGCGTCAATGGGGCGGCATTGCACTGTCAACAGTGGGAGTCATCCTGTCACAATATAGCGGAAAAAGCAAGAAACAATAGTTATTTGCACAGACGAAGCGAGATACGCAGTCTGTCAAGGTCTGTTGAAAGGACTGTCACCTTCACCTGCTGATGAAGTTTAAGGACCTTGGAAGGATCCTGAAGGCCTTTTACGCCCATCTGGGAGACATGAATCAAGCCATTCTGCTTTATTCCTATGTCCACGAACGCACCGAAGGCAGTGATATTTGTCACAATGCCCGGAAGTTCCATACCGGGAACAAGGTCTTCGATAGTCTTGATGTCATGACAGAATTCAAACTCAGAAGCACTCTCGCGTGGATCGAGTCCAGGCTTGCGGAGTTCCTTTATGATATCATTGATAGTCGGAAGGCCAAAATCGCCCTCAACATACCTGGAGGCATCAATTTTTGAACACAGGTACGCATTGCCGACGAGCTCTTTTGCAGATACTTTCAGGTCACGCGCCATCTTGTCCACGATATGATATGCCTCCGGATGGACGGCTGAATTATCGAGAGGGTTTTCAGCTTCGGTGATTCTCAGGAAAACGGCACAATGCTCAAAAGCCTTTTCACAAAGT
>CAMCIE010000068.1 GCA_945874815.1 uncultured Bacteroidales bacterium | reverse complement strand
GACTGACAGCGGAAATTTCATTGGCAGGACGAAACATTGTACTTTTACCCTTCGCAGAGAAGGTAAGCGTTTCCCAGAAGATTTCCTCAAAAGAGGAAAAAAGAAGGCTTGAAACACTTGTAAGGAGTATTCTTCCCAAGAACTACGGAGCAATCATCCGCACGGCAGCCGAAGGCAAGAACGCAGCTGTCCTTGATGCGGAAATCATCTCACTGATAGAAAAATGGGAAGGTTCCTGGAACAAACTGGCCAAATCCAAGAGCGTCCAGCTGCTTTTCACAGAGTACAGCAAGACGACCACTATCCTGAGGGATTTGCTGAACGACTCATTCTCGAACATTTATGTAAATGACGAGAACATCTATTCAGAGATACGCAAATATATCTCATTGATTTCGCCGGAGCAAGAGAAGATTGTAAAGCTTTACAAAGACAAGACTCCGATTTTTGACCACTTTGAGGTCACCAGGCAGATCAAAAGCGCGTTCGGCAAAGTCGTTCCTATCAAACAGGGCGCATATCTTGTGATTGAGCACACGGAAGCACTGCATGTGATAGACGTAAACAGCGGTACCAGATCCAAGAATAAGGAACAGGAGCAGAACACATTCGATGTGAACTGCTATGCCGCGGAAGAAATTGCACGACAGCTGAGGCTGCGTGACATGGGCGGAATTGTCATCGTGGATTTCATAGACATGGAGACCAACGAGCATCGCAACGCCTTGTACAAAAAAATGCAGGAGCTGATGGAGACTGACAGGGCAAAGCATAACGTATTGCCGCTGACTAAGTTCGGTCTTATGCAGATTACCCGCCAGAGGGTACGTCCGGCAACCGAAATCAACACAATGGAAGTGTGTCCGGTATGCCATGGAACAGGAAAGATATCTTCGAGTGTAGTCATAGACGAAGCCATCGAGAGAAGACTTACATACTATGTGAACGAGAAAAAGATTACGGACCTCAAACTGAAAGTCAGCCCTATTCTGGGTTCATACCTGACCAGAGGCCTTTTTTCCTCCATTCTTGGACGCTGGAAGAAAAAGTACAAATGCAAGATTGAATTGGTGGAAGTCACCGATTTCACTGTTCTGCAGAATGAATTCTACAATGCAAAAGGGGACAAACTCGATTGAGTTGTCCCCTTTTGGGTTAATATTGCATCATGCTCACGGCTATTTCTCTGCCGGACGCTCGAATTTCTGGACGAATGTCTCGTCATCTTTAGCAGTCCAGGTCATGCTGGTGGCAGTAAGGTCTGTAACGATGTAGTCGTGTCCCCACAAACCGCCGTCATAGTCATATTTACCTTTGATGATGCTTACTCCATTCTCAGTCAGGATATTGAATGAGCCTGTGCTTGTATGAGGTACATCACTTGTCGCATCCAGATTCTGTGTCATTACGAAGGTCTTGTCGTTTCTGACGAATGTGATATGCATATATGTACCTTCAATCAAGGTTAAACCGTTAAACTCCGCAAGTTCCCAATCACCGGAAATATTGTTTGCATTCACCGGCAGGTAAACGACAGCCGGCTCTTTGTCAATCTTGCTGCAGGCAAAAACAAGAGCAGCGGACAAGACTGTAAGGAATGCTTTGAAAAAAGTCTTCATATCTGATATTCTCTTAAATTCAGTTGTTTTCTACATGGACATTGACTTTCAGCAGCGCTGACGGCTCTTTGTAACCTCCCGTAAAAATGTTGACACGGTGGGTGAATGTGCCCAGATGACCTTCAGGATAGTATGTCACCTTGATTGTGGCACTCTCCCCCGGTTTCAGGGTTTGGCGGTCAGAGCGTGCTGTAACACATGAACAAGAAGTACTGAGTGAAGTCAGCCTCAACTCTTTGTCCGACACGTTCGTCATCAGGAAGGACATCCTTGCCGGAGGATCCTGTTCTGACATCGTTGGAAGAGTGAGAACTGTCTTGTCAAACTTCAGGTAACCTGCCTCGGGGCTCAAAGCCGGATTGGCAATGCTGTCAAGCTTTTCCTTGGGCACCAACTTTATCTGGGCTGCCGCCTCGTGCATGGACGCAAAAGACATGGCAGCCAGAATGAGTATGTAGAGCAGGTGTTTCATGCGTACTAAAGCCAGCCGTTGATACTGTCTGAAGGTTTGACGGTTATGACAAACTGCTGTGTCTGCAATCCGCTCACACTTGCCTTTGTCTGACCGGCTTTCAAGCCAATGAAAATGATCTTGTTCCCTGATACTGAAGCGCTCGCTATGGAGCCGTCCTCCACTGTGACAGTAAAGTTCGAACCGTCAAGATACAGGGAAGGACAATATGTAGCAGTCGAACCGGCTGACACCGTCACATTCGGGAAGACCATCTTCGGCGCATCCGCACCCTCGATAAGATTGAGCAGGCCTTCTGCATTGACCATTCCTGTTCCCATCTGTCCCCTGTATTCTGTCAGGTCGATAGAAGATTTATGGGTAAGGCCCAGGTCTGCCACATATTTATAATAAACCTTCGGAGAATCGTAATCCCATGTTGAATCGACAGGTCTCAGTCTTGCAGACTCATAAAGCATCTCTATGACTTCTTCAGCCTTGAAATGTTTCTTGAGCTTTGCTGCATAGGAAAGGCCGAGGGCAACGACTCCTGAAACATGAGGGCAGGCCATTGAAGTACCTTCCATATAGCCGTATCCACTCTCGGAAACGGTCTTCGGCAAGGTTGAAAGGACGCAGCCTATGGCACCCCTCGTGCCCCTGTCATCATAATCCCAGTAGTAGTCCTGGTCTCCGCCCGGAGCGCTGATATTGATTCCGGTGCCATAGTTGGAATAGATGGCCGGAGTGAAATCACCCGCAGGGGCTGCTACCGAAACGAAATCTTTGTATGCTCCAGGATAACCGGCTGCCGGTGCGTCTTCGTTTCCTCCGGCAAAGATTGCAATGCCACCTTCAATCACACCATCCGGAGAGCCGGCATAGTGAATGAAATAGTCAAGGGCCGCAACCTCAAGAGGGCAGTCATATTTCCACTGCTCGTCAGTGGAATACTGTGGGGTCCATTCATAAGGATTGGATGCCCCGGAAGTATAGCCCCAGCTGCACTGAAGGATGACAGCACCGTTGTCTGCCGCATATTTGATAGCTCTTACCTCATCAAGGACCGAAGCCGCATACTGTCCGGAGAAAATCTGGCAGGACATAATCTTTACGCCGGGATTCACACCGTCACCACCTGCGATTGAACTGATTCCCTTGCCGTTGTTGTTCTGTGCGGCGATTACTCCTGCAACATGGGAGCCATGGCCGGTGTCGTACTTGCTGTCAGTGGCAATCACGCCGCTGTTCCTTGCGAAGTTATATCCATATACATCGCCTGCATAACCGTTTCCGTCATTGTCTTCGTGTGAACGCCAGATTTCATCTTCATTCACCCACATGCTGGCCTGGAGGTCTTCATGGAAGACATCCACACCTTCATCGACCACGGCGACGATGATGGATGGGTCTCCGGTGCATTTTTTCCAGGCTCCCCTTACGTTCACATCCGAACCGGCAGTGAATTTCTCAGGTTTGAGGTTGCCGTCATTCACCAGATGCCACTGATAAGGCAGTTCCGGATCGTTCCATACAGCATCGTTTGCAGCCTTGGTAAATGCTGCCAGATTCTTGCTTGACAGGGCTATGGCAGGCTTTGAATATGCTTTCCTGATAGTCCTGTTATATTCCACACGGTTCACTTCCCCGAGTGCAGACAGGCGGGATGCAACATCCTCCACGGATAAATCTTCAGAGAAACGGACTACATACCAAAGGTTCAGTCCATTGAGAACGGCCTTCTCCTCCGTCCTCTTGTCAACAGGGAAAACCCTCTCCAGCGTACAGCCTTCCAAAAGCGCAAGCACCTCATCGACAGACTGGACTCCACTTTTGGTCGAAGCGGCCTTGGTAAGTCCGGCCTCCCTGAGAAGTCCCTCCACTGATGCATCGAAACGCACCAGAAGCTCTCCAGGAAGCACATCATCTGTCATTTCAGGCGAAGGAAGCGTATTCCCAGTCTCCGGAGCCGCGACATTGCAGGATACTATTCCGGCAAAAACCGCAGCTATCATGATTGTATTGAGTATTCTGTTCATCTTCATTCAATCCCGATTAATTGTTTGGATTGTATTTCTTGTTCTTATATTCCTTGTAATAATAGTTCAGGTTCGCCGGTTCATTGCTGAAGCCTGCCACGTTACCCTCCAGGTCCTTTCCTTCCTGGGAGAAAACCAATTGGAACGGATACCAAAGGTCGAGTTTCGGATGATAAAGCAGCCATTCAGGAATCTCGCCATGCAACCTGTTCAGGTTTATTGCAAAGAAATCCGTATTCGGAAGCACTTTCGGAAGTCCGATGAGCCTTGCCGGGAGTGTATCGCATGCATTGACTTCCGCAGCTGTCCATTTAGGGAAATCCGGATCATCCATCAGGTCAGGAATCACTCCCTGAAGATAGTTCACTGAAAGCCTGAGCGTGTCAAGATTGCTCCATTTCAGCAGACGCCTTGGAAACTCCCTCGTTCCATCCGGCCTGAGAGGACATTCATTAAAAAGCCCGCCGCTTTCAGGTTTGTAGCTGTTGAAAAGGTCACCGATTACATTCCTTTGGTTTGCGTTCATGATAAGAGCAGTCAATTTCGGGAAATTCTTCTCCGAAAGAATTGAAGGAATCTCCTCGAAACTGTTTCCGTTCAGATCAAGATACTCCAGATTCACAAGGTTCTTGAAATTGTCATCAAGTTTAGTGAGTCCGTAAGCACCAATTGTGAGTTTGCGCAACTGCGTCAGCTTACAGATATCTGGTCCGCATGACAGGCTCATGAGGAAGGAGTTCGTATTACCATAGAAGTAAAGTTCCTCTGCTGCAGTAAGATAAGACACTTCATACGGAAGTGCTTCCTTGGTAGCAAACAGGAAAAACTGTGCAGATTTAACCCTGCCCTTGTTCTTTCCTTCCTTCCAGACTGTGATGCCGTCCCAATGCTCCATTTTGTCGGCAGTATCCCATTCTCTCCACATATTCATCGCACGCGCAATTGCAAGAAGGGCAAGGGAATCACCTTTAGCAGTACCGGCTTCGATCTCTTTGGCCGCTCCCTGGACAACTTTCAGATTGTCATGCTGTGCAAGCTGCTTGTCAGCCTTCGGCTTGAAAACGATTTCAACTTCATTTTTGTTCGGACGGGTGTTAACCTTCCAGTCAAAATGAACAAGCACATTCCTCGGACGGCATCCTCTGTCAAAATCAGGATTTTCCTTCTTGCTGGCAATCCATGAAGCATTATCAGGGATTACGACATCAAAGTCAATGTTTGTATTCACTGCAACATCAAAACTGCGTTTACCGTAATCCGCATATTCGGGAATTTCCACAATATCCTCCTTCAATGTGATGGCATACTGATAGCCTTCCTGCACGACTTTGAACTCTTTCAGTTCATTTATCTCGTCTGAGAGCTTGAATGTCACCCAGGCATCTCTCGAAGAGTCATACAAGGTAGAGTCAATGATGATATTGCATTCTGTACTTGCATTTCCGTTTGCCGGAGAAATAGTGATCCAAGGTGCCTGTGTAGTTGCCGTCCAGTTTGACGGGGACTTCACGGATATGGTCCTGACTCCGCCATTCGGGCCGATACTGATGGTGCCGGACTCAACTTCCACATCGAATTCCACCTCGGGTGCAATCTTGCAGGATGTTGCTGCTATTGCCAGAGCCGACAACAAAACAAATATTTTATTAATCTTCATATTCTGTCAATAACTTTAGTTCAACATACTTTCACATCCACGGATATCCTGTGTCTTGTCATACAGCAGATAATACGCTCCGGCCTTCCAGGCTGAACAAATGCCCGATGCATCAAAGACAATGTTCGGATTGTCACTGATATCGAGGTAATAGATCAGTGTGGAAATGGTATCGTCAATCTTGCCAAGATTGTTGGATCCGATGTAGAATCCTCTCAAGCCCTTGTGGTTATACATTCCGGTAGGCCACTGTGAGAGGCATCGCTTTCCGTTGGCATCCCTCTGTGCACGGATTCCGAACACTGTCAGATACGCACTGTCGAAAGGCTCGAACGGGAACTTTGAAAACCTGTTGTACGAAAGGTCGATACCATAGAAATACGGCATATTGCCGGCATGGAATTCCGATGGAAGGTCTGTCAGTTCATTGTATGAGAAATCAATTGAAGTGATGTTCACAGCCTTCTCATAAGTAAAGCTGCCTTCCGGAATAGTATTCATATTGCAACCTCTCACATTGATATTTGCAACGGTTGAGTTGCTCTGAGCAAGCTCCAGAGGATAGGTGGTCAACGGGTTGTTGCTCAATGTGAGAGTTTCAACCTTGATGCCCTGGTAAGCTGTGCCTCCTTTTGCATTGTGCTGGAATCCGGTAATCTGATTGAACGAGAAGTCCACGGATTTCATCACATACTTCGCATCAGCACTGAACACATCAGGGAATTCCGTGAAATTGTTGTACTTGAATGAGAATGACTCTACATCATCTGTCTGGCAGAAAATGGTCTTTCCGTCAATCTCCACGGTCGGAAGGCTGCTCAGACAGTTATAGTCGAAGCACATCTGCACAGGATTGATATCCTTTCCGAATGCTTTTTCGATTGTGTGAATCTTGTTCTTTGAAAGGTCCAGAAGACCAAGCTTTTCCATATTGCAGAATTCCTCAGGAACAACCTCGAGATTGTTTTCGGTGAGGTAAATAATCTGGATTTTCTTAGCCGCCTCACCGCTTGAGAGAGCTCTCACCCCTTTAAGTATCTCATCAGCAGACCACTGGGAGTTGTTCGAAAGGTTCAGGGATTCCAATGAAGCCATCTGAGTTATGGCCATAGGGAATTCTTTCATTTCAGAACAGTTGTATATTTCCAAATCAGTGATAGCATCAAGATTTGCAGCCTCAGCAGGTATGGACTCAAGGTCTCCGTTGGCAATGAAGAGTTTTTCAAGGTTGACAAGCTTGCCGATTTCCTTTGGCAGGCTCTTCAGACCGTTGCATTTCTTGCCATGAACCATGTCCATAGGCTTGATTCTCATCTTGCCTGAGCCTTTCTCGATGATTTCATCCTCAGATAGACTCTTGTACATTTCAATCTCCGGAATGGAGATATTGTTCTCCATGAGAGCCCTTGCCACCGGCTCAGACATCTGGGTTGCCGGGTGCATGAGTTTCATGTACTGCTTATGGGCATCCATTCTTGAAAGCCCGCTCTTCGAATCCAGTGTCGGATCGTAGTCGAG
>CAMCIE010000067.1 GCA_945874815.1 uncultured Bacteroidales bacterium | reverse complement strand
CGGACGCTATGCCATGACTATCCTGCTTCCAGGTGCTTCCGTGGATGCTGACAGCTTCATCAAGTATATTTCAGAGGAGAATTACGATGAATTGCTGTCAAGCATGATTGAACAGGACGTTGTGCTCCGTCTTCCGAAGTTCAAGGTAGAGAATTCATTGCGTCTCAACTCTGTGCTCCGGGACATGGGCGTGAACAAGGTGTTTACAAGGTCAGCTGAACTTGGCAGAATGACTGATGCGGATGTCATGGTTTCAGACGTCAATCAGAAAACTTTTGTGGAAATCAACGAGCAGGGTGCAGAGGCAGCGGCAGTCACTACTATTGCTGTCAAACTTACTGCAGTCCGTCCGATGGAACAGACATTCCACATGACTGTTGACCGTCCGTTCTACTATATGATTTCAGATATAGACAACGGCCGTATCCTTTTCATCGGCCGTATCATGAATCTTTAGAGGTGAGGTAGGTCTCAAGTCCTGCAGAGCGCAATTTGCAAGCTGGACAATGGCCGCAACCATCACCTTTGACTCCGTTGTAACAAGTCAAAGTCTCGTTTCTTACAAGGTCCAGAACTCCGAGATGGTCAGCCATCTCCCAGGTCTGGGCCTTGTTTATCCACATAAGGGGAGTGTGGATGACAAACTGCTCATCCATTGCCAGATTGAGTGTCACGTTAAGGGATTTGATGAAGGAATCCCTGCAGTCTGGGTAGCCGCTGAAATCTGTCTGGGAAACCCCTGTAACAAGGTCTCTGATGCCAAGTTCCCTCGCATAGACTGCAGCGATGCTGAGGAAGAACAGATTCCTTCCCGGGACGAATGTATTTGGAAAATTGTCCTGAGGCTTGGTCTGATCCATTTCCATTGTGGTGTCGGTAAGGGAATTGCGGCCGAGCTGCGAGATGAAACTTACGTCCATGTAATGGAAATCAACCCCGGCCTTTGCAGCAATTGCTTTGGCACACTCAATTTCTGCACTGTGTTTCTGACCATATCCGAAAGTTATGGTGCGGACACTCTTGAAATGTTTCAATGCCCAGAACAGACAGGTGGTGGAGTCCTGTCCTCCACTGAATACCACCAGGGCGCTATCGCCCTTTATTATAGGTTCCATATTATAAGTCTCTGATTTTAAATGGATTGTAAGATATGTTGGTGTCATAGACTTCCGTACCTTCGATTCTCTTCAGTCTATTTACACAGATGTTTGTAAGAGGCAGGATTATAATCTCATACACGGTCTTGAGCACAATCTGAGTAATCATCAACTTCAGCATTTCAGCATAGCCGATTCCCCAGAAAGCGATGGGGAAGAAGACCAGTGAGTCGATACCTTCACCTCCGATGGTTGAAACAATGGCTCTCAAAGAAAAGCCCTTTCCTTTTTGTGCCACCTTCATCTTGCTCATTATCAGGGCATTGATGGTGGAACCGCATATAAACGCAAGCATAGAGGCAAGAGTCACTCTTGGAGCAAGGGAGAAAATGTAGTCGAAATGTTCACCTCCGTCCCAGAAAGGAGATGCCGGCAAGACTCGTACTATCTGTGCCATTGCCACGACAAAGAAATTCATGGCAAATCCGCTCCAAATCACAAGCCTTGACTTGCGGTATCCATACACCTCCACAAGGCAGTCGTTGATGATATATGAAACAGGGAAGATGATGACACCTCCGGTAAGGGATATGCCACCAAGGGTGAATAGTTTTGTTTCGAAAAGATTTGAAGCTATCAGGCAAACATTGAAAAGTATTGCCATCAGCAGAAAAGGAACGGACAGATGTCCGTTTCCTGAAGACGTTCCATTATTGCTCATTTCTTGTTTTTATAAGTGGTTACCAAGCACACTCCGGCATTCGCCGGTTCAACACGTCAACTTGCCGATTCCTTCGGGCGGCAAGTCGCAATCCCTTCGGGCGGCACTTCGCCAATCCATCCGGGCAGTGATTTGCCAATCCATCCGGGCGACAATATGCCATCCGGGCGGCAAAATTAAACAATATATTGCCTCCGGCAAAATTTTCTGTAAATATAATGAACCTGCAAATATTAAAGTACTTGAATAATTGTCATCTCGACTGAGCGCAGCTAATGGAGAGATCTTTATCTCAAAACAGGAAAACTATAAGCCACCCCCAGTGAAACCTGACGATAAGGCCAGTCATTCAGGCCTTCCTGATATTTCAGCCTTATGTCGAAAGCCTTGATATTGAATGCCGCCTCGGTTCTGATTGAGATAGGGGAGTCACCGTCGTTGCGCCATCCCGTATAACCTCCAAAATGTGCGCTCAAAGTGAAACAGTTCGCCCTGAATGCCGCTGCTATGCCATACATTACGGCATCGTTCTGGGAAAACATCTTGCACTGCCAGCACAGGAAGCCGGTGCTTACCGCAAGATTCAGGCTCAAATCTTCCCTGAACGTGAATTCTCTTCCCAAAGTAAGATCGAAAAAATAACCCGGAGAGTCGTAATAGCGCCGATATTCATCATCTCCATTGGCAGATTTCAGTGCGCTGCGTAAAGTCATGCTGACCTGATGTTTCTCCTGACGAAGAATCATGATGTCTGTCGATACGAATACCTCACCGAATCTTGCTCCGCGGCTCGGACCGGACACACCTCTGTACTGATTGGCGGTCTCAGAGCATCTGTAAGCGTCCAGTGCCTCTCCCCAAATACATAAATTGGCCCTTTCAGTGAAAAGAGGCAACTTGATGTTGAAATATATATTGCCGGTGATGTCATCTTTGAGGCTGTATTTCTGATGGCCCGCCATTGCTGCACCTATCTCGAATTTGATGTCGGCGGATGTCCTGCCGAAGCCAATTTCCGGAACAGGGAATGCGTTTGGACCATAATAGGAAGTGTTTATGGGAGGCTCAGGATCGACCTGTGCAAAGCTGATGACTCCTCCCAGGGCAAGCAGCAATATGGAAAGAATGATTTGTTTCTTCATTATCTTCAGGTTAAGTTATCTGATGCAAATTTAGATAAATATATTAGATTCAACTATTCTATTTACGGAAGATTTTCGTTAAGTTTGCAAGTCTATGAAAAAGACAGCTTCATACATCCCGGCATTGCTCTTTTGCCTGTTCGCTTTCATCCTTCAATCAGCAGCGCAGGACGGCAAAGGACAGGTACAGATTGTGTCCGCACGCGGAATTGTGCGGGATTTTCTGACTGACAGTCCATTGGAAAATGTAAGTGTATCACTTCAAGGTACCTCGATTGGTACGGTGACCAATGCAGAAGGTGTTTTCGTCCTGAAGATTCCTGCAGAATATGAGTCTTCAAGTCTCAATCTGTCACATTTAGGTTATCTTAACACTGCGATTCCGGTTTCACATCTGACCCGTTCGGATGTGACAGTCCGCATCCTGCCTGTCACGGGACACCTTCATGAATCAATTGTCTATGCCGGGGATGCCCGGGAAATCGTTGCCGGGGCTCTATGGCGGATCGGCGAGAATTATCCGGCCTCACAGGATATGCTGTCAATGTTCTATCGCGAGACCTTGCAGAAGGGACATAGATATACGAGCATATCGGAAGCCATGATGGATGTGTACAAGACTCCTTATCGCAGCCGGACGACAATGCGCGACAAAATCAGACTCAACAAGACACGCAGCGTACTCAGTACCAGAAAGAGAGATACATTGTCGGTCAAGGTGTCAGGCGGTCCTGCCCTGGCCTTGAGCATGGACGTGGTCAAGAATCCGGATGTGCTCTTCACAGTGGATGATATGGATTATTACAAATTCTCGCAGGAAGGCACTGTCACCATAGATGACAGGCAGCAATTTGTCATATCATTCACCCCTGAAGCAGAATTGAGCCAGCCGCTCTACATAGGAAGACTGTTCATTGACTGCGAATCCCTGGCTATAACAAGGGCAGAATTCTCGATGGATCTGTCCGATATTGACAAAGCGATATATTCAATACTTAGGAAGAAGCCTGTCGGCTTGAATTTCAAACCATTGGCTCTGGATTTTGTCGTAGCATACCGTCCTCATGAAGATGCTTATGTACTGAACTATATCCGCAGTACCATGAAGTTCAGATGTGACTGGAAGAAACGTTTGTTCCACTCAGTTTACACTACGAGTTCGGAGATGGTGACCGTGGACAGGGATGCGGCGACCCTGAAAGAAATCCGCCCGGATGAAACAATGAAAAGGAATCTGATTTTCAATGATATGCTCATGGAATACTGGAGCAGCGATTTCTGGAAGGATTACAATATCATAGAACCTACAGAATCGCTTGAAAATGCAGCCAGAAGATTGACAAACAACAGAAGTGAATAATATGACTTATGAAGAAATGATTGAAGACGCATACCAGCAGCTTGTTTGCGCCTTGCCTGAATCTTTTAACCAAGAAGAAAAAATGCTTGTAGAGCAGGCATTCCTCCTTGCCCGTAAAGCCCATGCCTGTCAGACCCGCAAGAGCGGACTTCCATATATCCTCCATCCATTGGCCGTCGCACTGATAGTTGCCAGGGAAATGAGACAGAAAGATGCGGCAGTGATAGCTGCAGCTTTGCTTCATGATGTCGTGGAAGATACACCTTATACTATAGAGGATATTGAGGAACTCTTCGGAAAGGATGTCGCTTTTCTTGTGGGTGCAGTCACAAAACCGAACAAAGCCCAGGTGGACAATTTCCAGCATATCCTCGGTTCAGTGAAAGGGGATGTCCGGGTCCTTATGCTGAAACTCTCCGACCGCTTGAACAATATGAGGACACTTGAGTCCATGCGTCCTACCAAACAGTGGAAGATTGCATCCGAAACCCAGTTCTTTTTTGCTCCGCTCGCAGGAAGGCTCGGTCTGTACAAGGTGAAGTCAGAACTTGAAAACCTGGCTTTCCGCTTCCTCAATCCACAGGAATATGAATTCATCGCCAAGGCTCTTGAAGAGGACAAACAGCGCACCAAGGAAAGCGTGGAATCGTTCATGGAAGCAGCCAGGAAAACGATTGCTGTCAAGTTCGGCGACATTGTAAGCTGGGATATCAGATACCGCAAGCCGTACAGCGTTTGGCGTGAGATGCAGGAACTCAGCTGCGATTTCTATCATGTACCTTTCAAACATTATATCAGGGCTGCTTTTGATCCTGATGAATTGAGGATTGTTCCGGATGAACAAACCAAGGAACAGGACATGGTCATCAAGATATATAACCTCCTCTCATCGGCATACCGGGAGCAGACAGGCAGTTTCGTGAACTATATGGCCCAGCCTAAGGCCAATGGATACCGTTCAGTGCATTTCCGCCTTCACAACCCGTATGGTGGGATTGAGGAGTTCCATATCGGCTCATTCAACATGAGGGAGCAGTCTTATTTCGGATGCATCGTCGAGAACCAGGAACAGTGGCTCCGCCGTTTTACCGAAGTGCTGAATGAGCTTGCCGAAGACCCGGAATCACTGATGCCTGGAATCAAGGCTTCTTTCTTCAATGAAGATGTTGTCGTCTATACACCGAAGAGTACCAGGCCGGTGACCTTGCCGAAAGGAGCCACAGCCCTGGATTTTGCATACAATATCAATACAAATACAGGAAACCATGCCCAATATGCCCGCATTAACGGCCAGCTGTCTTCAGTCAAGACCGTCCTGAAAAGGGGAGACTGCGTGGAAATAGGCACTTCCGAACACATTCATCCGCACGCAGACTGGCTCGATTTCGTGGTATCTTACAAGGCCAAGAAACAGATAAAATACTTTCTGAAGTATCAGCCGAAACCGAAATATTCCCTTTGCCCGAACTGTCATCCTATGCCGGGAAGTGAAATTATCGGTTTCCAGGACTCGGAAAATGTCATAACTGTCCATAGAAGAAATTGTCCGGATGCCATCAGGATTGCTTCTGAAAAGGGAAATACCATCGTTGCAGTGGATGATTTCCTTCCGGATCCAACCATTCTTTATCCTGTCCAGATTGAAATAGTGGGAATAGACAGATACCATCTTCTGCGTGACATAATCGACTGCATAACCGAAGACCACAAATTGTCAATGGCTTCGATGAGCTCTTCCAACAAGGATGAAATTGCCTATTGCACAATTGATTTCGCGGTGCATTCTGCATTGGAACTCAGAGAGTTGATATCTGCAATCTCCGCCATTGACGGCGTCGAGGAAGTCAAACAGAATCTATAAAAAAATCCCGCATCACTGCGGGATTTTTCGGTTAGTTAGTAGTGTAGTGTATTCCCTTTTGGGATGATTAATTATTAGTGGTTAGAAACGTCTGAATGACATATTCATTTATATGTCGGATGCAAATATAGATATTATTATCATATATTCAAATAAAAATCGTTTCAATTTAAATTTAAAAGCCAGAAGGTTATCCGGGCTTAAAAAATGGCAGATGATTTTAAAAATATTTAAAAAATGTTATGAACGATAGTTGCTATCGAAATTTTCGATAGTCTATTCGGAGTCATCCAGCAAATTTGGTCTCAGTTTCCTTGTTCTTTCCAAAGCCTGCTCATCCTGCCATTGGCGGATGAGCTTAGGGTTCCCGCTGAGCAGGACATCCGGAACTTTCCAGCCGTTGAACTCCGCCGGGCGGGTGTAAATCGGTGCGGAGAGCAGTCCGTCCTGGAAACAGTCGCTCAGTGCCGAAGTTTCATCCGTGAGGGCACCGGGGATGAGCCTGATGATGGAATCCGCAAGGATGGCAGCAGGCAGTTCGCCGCCGCTGAGGACGTAGTCGCCGACGGAAATTTCCCTTGTGACGAGGTGTTCGCGGATGCGGTGGTCTATGCCCTTGTAGTGGCCGCAGAGCAAGATGATATTCTCTTTGAGTGACAATTCGTTGGATATGTTCTGATTGAGAATCTCGCCGTCAGGTGAAAGATAGATTACTTCATCATATTCCCTTTCATTTTTCAGCTCCATTATCATATTGAACAGCGGTTCAGGCATCAGGACCATGCCTGCATCCCCGCCATAGCTGTAGTCATCGACCTGCAGCCTCGGGCCTTTCCCGTATATTCTGAGATTGTGAACATGTATTTCCACGAGTCCCTTTTTTATGGCCCTTCCCACGATAGAGTGGCTCAGAGGGCTTTCCAGCAGTTCAGGGACGACTGTAATGATATCTATTCTCATCAGATGCTTGATTAAAACTGATTGCAAAATTAGTCAATTCGTTTCAGTTTTACCAAAAAAATGATATATTTGCGGCTTGTATTATTATCAATATAAACAAAATTATATGAGTGAAGAGTTTATTCCTGATGTTGAAATGCCATCAGATGTAGATGAAAGTAATTTCAATAACTCTGAAATGACCCATGCAGAGTTGGTAAATGAATTCGAACAA
>CAMCIE010000066.1 GCA_945874815.1 uncultured Bacteroidales bacterium | reverse complement strand
AGAAAGAGTATTAGTCGTTTTTCACCTTTATTACCACAACCAGGTTCCATATTTCATCAACAAAATGAAGAACATAGTGGGGGTTGAGTGGGATTTGATTGTAACTGGAAACAACCTGAATGAAAATATTGCCTCAGTTCTGCGACAATTCAAGCCTGATACTCAGTTCATGCAGACTGACAATGTCGGTTACGATATCTGGCCATTTATACAATGCATCAAGACAATAGACCTGTCAAAGTATCTGTATGTGATAAAATTACACACAAAGAACGAAGACATGGAAACTACCATTCATTTCAACGGCATCAGATTCTGCGGAAACAAATGGGTCAGACTCATGGTTGATGCCCTGCTTGCCAATCCCGAGCGTTTTACCAAGACACACAACGTCTTCCTCAACCGTCCTTCCGTTGGTCTGGTATATTCAATGGACGTAAACGTTACAGCCAAAGATAATAATATAGAGAGCGGAGATATGCTTACAGATGAACTGTCACGGCTGAATATCGTACCGCAAAGCATGGATTTCTGTGCAGGAACAATCTTCGCCGTCAGGGCCTCTGCGCTGGAATACCTTAAGGATGACAAAATAAATAAGAATATCTTCCCGCCATCCAATGGATCTCATAAAAGCGGTACACTCACTCATACATACGAGAGGATTCTTTGCATCGCAGTTTCAGCTCAGGGATATACAAAGAAACTTATCAAAAGCAGTTACTACAGATATTGTTATTTCTTTGTCAAACGTCGCTTTCAGCCAGTGCTGTCATGGATTTTTGAGATCAACTATCACGGCCGGTTACATGAAAAATACCTTACTATCTTCGGATTCCGGTTCAAACTTCCATCAAAAAAAGATTAAATCTGTCTTTTTTTCTATAATATAAATTTGATAGTCTGTTAAAAAAATACAAAAACTATAAAAAACAGAAATATCCGACATTACAACTTTTAAATCGCGCAATCGTTTCATTTTCTCTGCATAGCTTTGCGGAAAAAGAAAATGAGACGATTTATGTTGATATCACTTGCCATCATCCTTCCTTCCGTCTTCACGGCCGCGAAAGAGCCGCACGGATACCGCATCATGGTAGGAACCGAATTGATTCCTGTCATAATGAGGCAGGCTGTCTCATTCAATATCTCACATCCATTCACATCCGGATGGTCTGTCGATGCGAATGTCAGTGTCAACCCATGGAAACTGTCAAAAGGATTGTCTGCGGACGAAATCATACATTATAGTATAATGGAAGATAATTCGCCTCTGACAATGTCATCTGATGGTGGCGATTTCCATTCCGCAACCATTTCATTTCAATATTGGACAAAAAGTTCATTTGACGGGCCATTCATAGGCATAGGTCTGCGGTACGGAGACATTCAGGGAACAGACTGTATGATTGAGGCCGGATACAGAATTATCCTATATTCAGGACTCGGAATGAATTTATCTGTAAGAACAGGCTTGTTCGAAAGCCTTATACAGAAAACATATAATTTGACAAAAATCAATCTGGGACTTAACTATGCATTCTGAAAAAAACATACAAAGGAAGAAATGCCGGGAGCACATATTCTATCTTTTCAATCTGATCACACAATTCTTACCCATTCTGGGAACCTTGACACTCTTCACACTCCCGGCGTTGGTACATGGCTGCTCGTCTGTTCCCCCGACAGGGGAACGGACACCGGCCATAAGCTTGCAGCTTCAATCTGCATCAGGGCTTGACCAGGAAGGCAACTGCCTTGATGTATTCGTATTCAACGACGACAAGCTATGCCGTCTTGATGCATATCAGAGATTCGAGAACTGGAAAGGCGGCGTACATGAAATCGCCTCATGCTCAGGAGAAAAGATACTGTTTGCCATTGCAAACAGCAAGTTCGGAAGATTCAGCTGGTCACAGGTCAACTCTTTGGATGGGATTGAGAACATTACCGTACGCCTTGAAGATGAAATGCCGGACAGCCCTGTCATGAGCGGCATCGTAAAAATAAGAGCCGGAGACAAAAGCGGAGCGAAACTGTTCCTCAAACCTTTGCGAAGCATAATTGAAATCAGGTCAGTCCGCTGCGACTTCAGGAATCTTCCGTATGAAGGAGAACGGATAACTGATGCAAGGGCATATCTGACGAATGTAAATGCAGAATGTTCAGTCGCCGCTTCAGGAGCAGTTTCACCTGTCAGGATAATCAATGTCGGCAGTCTTGACCCGGAAGCGGTGGAAGGATTCAGAAACAGGGAAAGCATCCTATATGAATTCAAGAATGAAATCGGTAAAACTGAGGTGAAAGAGAACATCAGATTTGCATGCTACCCAAGTTCAGCGGCAGAAGAAAGCCCGGGCTCCCCTTTCACTCGTTTGGTACTGGAAGGCAAAATCAGCGGCAACACATATTATTGGGCTTTTCCTGTCAATATTGAATCTGAGGATGAGAAAGGAATCCTTCGAAACTGTCATTACATATTCGATCTTGATATCAGAAGGAAAGGGACTGCAAGTGCGGATATTGACATCAGTTCTGAAGATGTTTCAGTTAATATGGAGGTAGGACAATGGAAAGAAAAAGACATATACGATATATTGTTCTGACTATAATGGCTATGCTGTTCTTCGGGAATGCGTGTACACTGAATGATGCAATGGAGAATAAATCCTCTCTGAAGCAGGAAGTAACATTAAGGCTGTCCGGAGCAGGATTCTCATGCAAATCCACCGACCCGGATGAATTCAGAGTCACTGATATAAGCCTGATGGTCTTCGACGAATATGGGAGCATTGAAGAATACAGATGGCTTGATTCAAGGGTGCAGGATCTTTCAAAAGGAATAAAGCTCAGATTGGCCACAGGAAAGCGATACAGTTTCTATGGATGCGTGAACTTCGGATACAAGGTATATGCAGACAATGTGGAGGAACTGGACGAGGTCAGGTTTCACATGGCCTACCCCGACGAATTCTGGAACGGCATTCCGATGTGCATAATGGAAAAAGACATCCTGATTGAAAAAGATTGTGGTCCCATTGTGCTGGAAATCAAAAGGCTGATGTCCAAAATAAGCCTGAGCATTGACCGCAGCAAACTGGACGATGATGTAAGAATGAATGTGATTGGAGCACGTATCGGGAACTGTCCGAAAGTAGTGACTGTTTTCTCTGAAAGCAGGATAAGCAGCCATAGTGAATGCTTTACGGCGGGCTATGACAAAAATGAATTTGAGACTGACCAGATGAACATATCAGACCGGCACGGAATCAGCGGTGAGGTTTCTCTATATATGCTGGAGAACATGCAGGGGAAATTGACAGATACGGATCAGCAGAGAGAATTTGATGAAGGAGACATCCGCGCCGGTATATGTTCATACATAGAGCTTGACATCGAATATCTTTCCTCCAGTACTGCCAGCTGGAGCAGTCCTCTCCGATACAGGTTCTATCTCGGGGAAGATGCAAAGGACTTGAATGTAGAACGCAACTGTCACTATCACATGAGGATATGCCCCGATAAAGACGGACTTTCGAAGGACGGATGGAGCATCGACAAGAGCGGCCTCTGCAAATTCGTTAAGGAAATCAAACTGTCACATAACGAGTTGTCATTCGAATATGAAGGGCAGACCTTCCTTCTTGAGAGCAGCATTCTGCCACAGGACGCGACATTTCAGATTCCGATTTGGGAGAGCAGCAATGTGAGGGTGGCCAAGGTATCTGATACAGGGATGGTTACCGCAACGGGAGAAGGCAAATGTACGATTACATGCATAAGCCAGGACGGAGCGGGAGCCAGGGCAAGTTGTGAAGTCAGGTGCGAATTCAAGGAGGCATGGCTGAAACTGTATCCGGGACCGATAATCAGCGGTAATGTTGGCGACAGGATACATGTATGGTGTGAGTTCTTCCCTCCGAATGCACCATTCGATCTTGGATATGAAGAACTTGAGTACGACAAAGCCCGTGGCATTTATGAATATGAGGTCGATGAAGATGAACACGGAGTGACACTGATCCTAAGGAAACCGGGCAGCGGCCTGCTCTATATGTCGGCTGGCTATCCTATCAATGACAGCGTGATGGCTACCGTGATAGTAAATCAAATGTAGCGGGCAGTGTAGGATTCCTTGCAGTCTTTAAGGTTCTCCGGTGTTCCTTCATAAACAAGATGACCGCCCTGGTCTCCGGCCTCCGGGCCAAGGTCGATGACCCAGTCTGCCGCACGAATTACATCTGCATTGTGCTCCACTACTACGATGCTGTGTCCTTTCGAAAGAAGGGCATCGAATGACTTTAGGAGTTTTTCCACATCGTAGAAATGCAGTCCGGTAGTAGGTTCATCAAAAAGGAACAGAATCCTTTGAGCCTTGCCTTTGGATATCTGGTCATTCATCGAAAGGAAATATGCCAGCTTCACGCGCTGACTCTCACCCCCCGACAGGGTACTGCTGCTCTGTCCGAGCTGGATATATGAAAGTCCGACATCCATCAGTGGCTGAAGCCTTTCCGCTATTCTTTGCGCAACAGGTTCTTCCTGGGCGCTGAAGAACTCGATGGCCTGGTCAACCCTCATGCTCAGAATGTCATCAATATTCTTTCCCTTATATTTGACTTCAAGGATGTCTGGCTTGAATCTTTTGCCTCCGCAGGCCTCACAAACCATGGTTACATCCGCCATGAACTGCATGCCGATGCGCACAAAGCCCTCACCCTGACATTCAGGACACCTTCCCCCGTCCATGTTGAATGAGAAATGTGAAGGAGTATATCCGTTTATCTTAGCATATTGCTGATCTGAAAAGAGTTTGCGGATATCGTCATATATTTTCAAATAGGTCACTGCATTGGAACGGGAACTCTTGCCGATAGGATTCTGATCCACATATTCCACCTGGGTGATTCTGTCAACATTTCCGGACAAGCCCCTGAAAGTGCCGGGGGCAGATCCGGTATGGTTAAGATATCTGTAAACGGCAGGATACAGGATATCACCTACCAGAGAAGACTTTCCGCTTCCGCTGACTCCGGTGACAACAGTCAGCACACCCAATGGAAACTTCACATCAATATCCTTGAGATTATGCTCCATTGCTCCGTCAATCCCGATATAATAACTCCATGAACGCTTTTCTCTGACATAACGAGATCGTATGCCATCCAGATATTGCAGGGTAAGTGACTTTCCGGCAACATCTTCAGGCAATTTTTCACCAAGCTTGCCAGTGAAGATGATTTCTCCGCCATGGATACCGGCCTTTGGTCCGATGTCAATCAACAGGTCGGCAGCGCGCATGATTTCCTCATCATGTTCGACCACGACAACAGTGTTGCCGATGTCCCTGAGTTGTTTCAATACCGCTATAAGTCTCTCTGTATCACGCGGATGCAGTCCGATACTCGGTTCGTCCAGAATATAGAGGGAACCGACGAGGGAACTTCCCAGAGCTGTCACCAGATTGATCCTCTGACTTTCTCCGCCTGACAAAGAATTGGAGGTCCTGTCGAGAGTAAGGTAGCCCAGGCCGACATCTTCAATATATTTCAGACGGGATACAATCTCCTGAATTGCCTTGTCAGCAATAAGGTGTTCCGTTTCATCAAGCCCGACATTCATCAGGAAGTCCTTCAACTGGCTCACATTCATCTTGAGCAGTTCATGGATATTTTTACCCCCCACCTTTACATACATTGCTTCCCTGCGAAGCCTGCTGCCTCCACAGTCGTGGCATACGGTTTTGCCGGAATAGCGGCTGAGCATGTATTTATACTGTATTTTATACCGGTTGGACTCAACCCATTTGAAAAATTCATCCAATCCGATTATGGAATCCTCCTCAGTTTCAGCCCTGCATCCCTTCCAGAGCATTTCCCTGACCTGAGGAGAAAGATTGCAATATGGTTCGAAAATCGGGATTCCATATCTTTCGGCATTTCTGACAAGCTGGTCGCGGAACCATCCCATCTTATCGCCTTTCCAGCATGCAATTGCACCCTCATACAGATTCTTGCTCTTGTCCGGGACCACAAGGTCCTCGCTGATACCTATAATCTGTCCCAGGCCTCCGCAAGTCTGGCAAGCTCCAAGAGGACTGTTGAAACTGAACATATATTCATCAGGTTTCGAGAACTGCATTCCGTCAGCCTCGAACCTGTTGATAAACTGCTTGCTTACAGGACCTTCATCTGTGTCCTTATATAGGATTACCGTTCCGTTGCCTTTGTCAAATGCTGATTCCACCGATGAGTGAAGACGTGTCATCAGATCGTCATCCGGCTCCTGGGGAAGTTTGATCCTGTCCACCAGAAGTGAAAGGCCTCCGGGATAATCGCCGTCCATCTGCATGACCTGCTCAATTCTCAGCACCTGTCCGTCGGAAAACAGTCTTGAATAACCCTCTTCTTTCAGGGCGAGCATGAGTTCTACCTTATCCTGACGATTGTCCCAGCCGAGGTCTGCCAGCACATAGACAGATGAGGCTCCGGCTTCAAGCATGTAACTTATAACATCGCCGGCAGTGCTGCATTTGACTTCTTCTCCTGTGACCGGAGAATATGTCCGTCCGATCCGGGCGAAAATCATCCTCAGATAATCATATATCTCAGTACTTGTAGCAATTGTTGAACGCGGATTGCGTGTATTCACTTTCTGCTCTATGGCAATTGCAGGCGGGATGCCTTCAATAAGGTCCACGTCAGGCTTCGACATTCTTCCAAGAAACTGCCTGGCGTAAGAAGAAAGACTTTCGGCAAAACGCCTCTGTCCTTCTGCAAACAAGGTATCGAATGCAAGTGAAGATTTGCCGGAACCGGAAATGCCTGTTATTACAACAAACTTTCCTCTTGGAATCTCCACCGTTATATTCTTGAGGTTGTTTACACGTGCACCTCTTACTGTAATATTTCCTTTTTCCGCCATATCAAATACCATAAAGGGAAGAACGCAAATATAGCAATTTCCCATCAAAAGCCGGGTAGAAACAGGACTCAGATGATAAAAAATGCAAATATTTCATAAATTTTATCGAAAAAATTTGGAGATATAAAAAAAATGCGTACCTTTGCATCCGCGTTCGAGAAACAAGCGAAACACTGAACAAAATGGTGCGGTAGTTCAGCTGGTTAGAATACCGGCCTGTCACGCCGGGGGTCGCGGGTTCGAGTCCCGTCCGCACCGCAGAAAGAGGCTTACAGATGTCTGTAAGCCTCTTTTCATTTATACTATCTCAATAACTGAATCCCGGCCTCTGTCATGTCAAAGATTATTTGTATATTTGCGTGATTATGTCGAAATGTGTTTTGAACAATGAGTAAGGAAATTGACATGGCAGAGATTAACAATTATACTGACGATAACATAAAAACGCTGGAAGGCGTC
>CAMCIE010000065.1 GCA_945874815.1 uncultured Bacteroidales bacterium | reverse complement strand
GGTGGAACTTGGCGGAGCGTATCGGGAGTTCGTTTATCATCTGGCATGACTCCAGCATCATCCGGCGGCTTTCTCCGGGCAGTCCGAGGATGAAATGGGCGCCCATGTCAAGTCCTCTTTCTGCAGACATCATCACCGCTCTGCGGGCTGTTTCGAAGTTATGGCCCCGGTTGATTCTCTGAAGAGTGGAGTCGTAGCAGGATTCAATGCCATATTCAACGATGACCACGGGTGCATGACGCTCGCTCCCCTTTCCGTCGGCTCCTTCAAGCGTCCTCGTCCAGCCTTGCATTGCTCTTCCCCCGGCAAGGTCTGCAAGGAAGTCCAGTTTCCGTTCGTCCACGCAATCCGGCCTTGTGCCGATTACAATTCCGACTACTGCCGGGTGTTGCAAGGCTTCGACATAAAGCTCCCGCAGGCGTTCAAGAGGTGCGTAAGTATTTGAAAATGACTGGAAATATGCAAGATAGTGTTCGGTAGTGCGGTAGCGTACCTTATGGAATTCGATGCCCTCGTCCATCTGCTGGTGCAGGCTCTTGCCTGCTGTGCTGTAGGCGGGATGGAAGGCAGCATTGTCACAATAGGTGCAACCGCCGCGGCCTACCTTTCCGTCACGGTTTGGGCAGGTGAAACCGGCATCGAGCACGATTTTCTGAAGGCGTTCGCCGTATTTCTGCTTGAAATATCCTACAAAGGAATTATATCTTTTATCGTTTGGGAAAATACAGTCCATATTTCATACTAAAGGACTGCAAAATTACGACTTTCGCTGAATATTTGCTACCTTCGTACTCCGAAACTAATTAATTGCCACTAATATGTATCCACTCAAATTCAAGAACATTTTCAAGTCCGTCGTCTGGGGCGGAGAGAAGATTGCACCTTTCAAGGGAGTGCAGACCGGACAGAAGAACATAGGTGAAAGCTGGGAGTTGTCTGGAGTCAAGGGTAACGAATCAGTTGTCTCTGAAGGACCTCTTGAAGGAAGGACAATCACCTCACTTGCAGAGGAATACAAAGGTGCTCTGCTGGGAGAAAAGGTATATGCTTCGACAGGAACGGAGTTTCCTCTTCTTGTCAAGTTCATTGATGCGCGCGACGATCTTTCAATCCAGGTGCATCCGGATGATGCGCTGGCTGCAGAAAGGCACAATGGTTCGAAGGGCAAGACTGAAATGTGGTATGTGGTGCAGGCTGACCCTAAGGCGCATCTGATGTCCGGACTGAGCAAGCAGATTACTCCTGAAGAGTATGCAGCCAAGGTTGCAGACAACACCATCACCGATGTTCTGCATGATTATGACGTTCATGCCGGTGATGTCTTCTTCCTTCCTGCGGGCCGTATCCACAGCATTGGAAGCGGTTGTTTCATCGCGGAGATTCAGCAGACTTCGGACATCACCTACAGGATATATGATTTCGGAAGGCTCGGGCTTGACGGCAAGCCACGCGAGCTTCACACTGAGCTTTCAAAGGCAGCCATCGACTACACCGTACTTCCTGACTACAAGACTTCATACCAGAGCTGCAAGGATCAGGAAAACGAGCTGGTAAGCTGCAAGTATTTTACTACCAGCCTCTACGAGCTCGACAAGGAGGTGACCAAAGACATGAGCGGGCTTGACTCGTTTGTCATTGCCATCTGCATTGAAGGCTCTGGTTCCCTCACGGATTCCGAAGGCAATGCAGTGAGCCTGCGTCAGGGCGAGACTGTACTCGTTCCTGCTTGTTCGCGCAGTTTCACGCTTCGGCCTGAAGGCAGCATGAAGGTTTTGACAAGCTATATCAGGTAGATCTCTCCGCGCGGCCTCCGGCCATACATCATCGTCATGGCCGACTTGATCGGCCATCTGGGATCCCCGGTCAAGCCGGGGATGACAACGGTGTCCAAAGCCGGGGATGACAACGGTGTCCAAAGCCGGGGATGACAAAATAAGACGACCCCATCTCCTTACGAGACAGGGCCGTCTTTTTTGTCATGTCGAGCGAAGGCCTGAAAGGCCGGAGCCGAGACATCTGTTAAAGTCCACGTGCACGGAGCAATGCCCCAGCATCTGGCTCAGCGCCTCTGAAGCGGCGATAGAGAGTCATCGGCTCCTCGCTACCACCCTTCTCTAGAATGTTGCGGCGGAAACTCATGGCAGTCTCCTTGTCGAAAATGCCGTTCTGCTTGAAAAGCTCGAAAGCGTCCTTGTCAAGCACCTCAGCCCAAAGGTAGCTGTAATAGCCTGCACTGTAGCCTGAGCCGCCGAAGATATGGTTGAAATAGGTGCTGCGGTAACGCGGGATAATCTCGCCGACAAGTCCCATCTGTTCGCAGCATTTCTTTTCAAACGCCTCAACATCAACGCCTTCCACAGAGCTGAGCTCATGCCATTTCATATCCAGAATGCTGGCTGCACAAAGCTCACCTGTGGTGAATCCCTGGTTGAAAGTAGAAGCCGCTTCAATTTTCTCAACAAGCTCATCAGGAATCAGTTCACCAGTCTCCCAATGGAAGGCATAGGTTGCAAGGACGTCCTTGTTGAATGCCCAGTTTTCATTGATCTGAGAAGGAACTGCGCCACAATCACCTTTCACACTGGTTCCGGAAACACCCTTGTAAGTACACTGGCTCAGAAGTCCGTGAAGCGCATGACCGAACTCATGGAATGCAGTGGAAACCTGGTCGATGCTCAAAAGCGAAGGCTTGCCGTCCTTAGGAGCATTGAAATTGCAGATATTGACGATGACAGGACGAACCATATTTCCCTCAGCATCAACATACTGATCCACGAAATTGCTCATCCAGGCACCAGCTCTCTTGCTCTCACGGGAGAAATAGTCCGTAATGATGACACCGATATGACTGCCATCAGCATCAGTAACCTTGAAAGCCTCAGCCTGAGGATTGAAAAGAGTCACACCCTCGATTGGTTCGAACTGAAGACCATAGAGACGGCCTGCAAGAGCAAAAATACCCGCGCGGACATTCTCTGCCTTGAAATACTGCATGGCCTCGGCCTCGTCGAGAGCAAAACGCTCACGACGAACCTTCTCCGCATAATACATATAGTCCCAAGGCTGGATCCTTGTTCCTTCAGGCAGCAGTCCTGCCTTAATGTCCTTATCCATAACCTTCTGCATGTCAGCCACTTCCTCTTTTGCACGAGCCATTGCAGCCTTCATGATTCCCTCAAGGAAAACATCCACGGTCTGAGGATCTCCGGCCATCTTGGTGCTGAGAATCTGGGCTGCAGGAGTATCAAAGCCCATAATCTTCGCCTTCTGGATGCGAAGTTCCATGATGCGCAGAAGCACAGCCTTGTTGTCGTTGGCATTGCCGTTGTTGCCTCTGTTTGAGTAAAGACGGAACATCTTCTCGCGAAGCTCCCTGTCAGCAACAACTGCCATTTCATCATAATAGTTTGACACTGAAGAGCCTATCTCTGCCTTGTATGCATTGCTCTCGGCAAGGAGATTGTTTCCGAAAGTAAGTCCGAGCGACGAAAGCTCGCTGTTGATGGCCTTGAGCTTCTCCTGGTCTTCAGGGCAAAGTCCGACTCCATTGTTCACGAAACCATCATAAACATCCTTCAGAAGCATCTGCTGCTCACGGGTAAGCCCGCTCTGGTCAGCCTCATACACAGCCTTCACACGAGCGAAAAGGTCCGCATTCATGTTGATTGAAGAGCTGAGATCCGAAATCATAGGCATAGCCTGCTCTACGATTGCATTGATGTTGTCATTCGCGTCAGACTCGCTCACATTGAAAAGCACTCCCGAAACCTTCGCCAGAAGAGCACCGCTGCGGTCAAGCGCTGCGATGGTATTTTCAAAGGTTGGGGCCTCCTGATTATCGATAATAGCCTGAATTTCAGCCTGCTGCTGAGCGATACCCTCCTTCACTGCAGGCATGTAGTCCTTCTCCTGAATCTTCTCGAAAGGAGGGATGCCATAAGGAGTATCCCACTCCACAAAGAAAGGATTTGCATTGTTGCAAGAAACCATAGCCATAAAAGCTGCTGCAATAAATAAAGTTTTCTTCATATAAATAAATCAATTAATCATGAACATTCACACCGTCAAGGTCGATCAGAGTAAACTGAGGGGAACCCTGATAGTCGGAAAGGATACCGGTGAAATCCACCTTCTTGCGTCCGGCACGCACATCTGCATCGATCTCATCATCCGAGAAACGGGCAAAACCGCTGGAGCGCACCTGCACTTCCTGCGAACCCATCTTGAAATACTGGCTGACTGAATAAGCAGTTGACTGGATGTTGACACCCTCAACCTTAAGCTGAGACACGGTCTTGGAACCATCCTGTAGCTCTGCCGCATCGAAGTCTCCACGGTCCAGATGCCATTTGAAAAGGTTCTTTGACATAGCCCAGGTGGTAATTCCGTATGTTTTCGGAGATTCGTCATAATCAGTGGAAAGGAAGATTCGGTTTGTTGCCGCTTTCTTTGCCTCTCCGGAAAGATTAGGATTCACATAAATAAGACAGAAAATCTCATTGGCATAGGTTAAATCCCTGATAGTTACCAATCTTCCGAGATTCTCCTTCACCTTCAGGCTGTCAGCCTTCCTGATTACCCTCGGTTTTACAGGCTCGCCTTCAGGTCCTTTGTAAACATGAGCATCAATTATATAAGGGTGCTCAAGATAGGATGTTTCATATTCACCGGTAGGGTCGGCATATCCCACCTGAATCATACCATTGTAATTGCCTACGGTAAGGCCATTGCAGTCCACATACAAGGTCTGGCCAAGCTTGTATTCATTGTAAAGGCCGTTCTTGCCGATTTTGATCTCGATTCCGGCAGTCTCATCCTGGATATAAAGGCTTTTATAGACATTTCCAACCCGGTCGGAAGTGGTCACCTGGCCGGAAATGATGCAGTTTTTGGTGATGGTAATCGGCTTGCTGCCATTGTCCTTGTACATCTGTTTCAACTGCGCGATGGTTGTATTGGCCTTCAAACCGGTCACAGGATCCTGCATGGGAGGGTTCTGCGGCGTGGTGAACACGGGCTGGAACTCTTCGCATGCGGCCGCCAGGAGAAGGGATATGGCTGCTATTATTCTGTATTTGGGGTTCATTGTTTTTATTTTTTAGTTTAGATTTCTCCACTCGCTTTGCTCGGTCGAAATGACATTGCCGGTGACCGGTCGAAATGACATTGCCGGTGACCGGTCGAAATGGCATTGCCGGTGACCGGTCGAAATGACATGTCCGAGGGACATTAGAAGCGGAAATAAAGGTTCAGCATATAATTGATTCCCTGCATGTAGAAATACTTGGAATCGAACTTGTAGTACCTCTCGCAGCTCTTGCTGTCAACGAGTCTCGTACCCTCATATCCACCAGTCTTGACATTCCTGTTGTTGGTGAGGTTCTGGGCATTGAGAGAGAAACCGAAATTATATTTGCGGTTGATGTACCATGACTTTCCGATACTTGCATTGAGCAGGAATACCGGTTTGAATTTCTCCTGTGCAGTCAGGTCTTCCACCTCGACAGGAGTCTGGACGCCGTCAGGTCCTGCAACCACCCAATCAGTCCTGTACAGAGGGTTCAGGTCAAGATACGAATTCGCAAAAAACTGTGCATTGATCTCAAAGAACCAGTAAGAACTTGTCCTGTAGTTGAATCCGAGGTCGGCTGCGAGCTGTGGGGTCGAAGGCACATAGTGCTTGTTGACCTTTTCAACGACATAGTCCCCGTTTTCCTTGACATATTCGATACCCAGGTCAGTGACATTTTTCTTATAAACCGGAGTACCTGCCCAATAGGTCACAGGCTGGTTGTCATAAACGACCTCTGCACTGTTGTCGATTGTCATGGTCATACGAGGAGTTGAAGTATAGATATATTCACCCCAGCTGAGGGCACCCTCAAGGGAGAGTCCCTTTGCAAAGAACGGAATCTTGAATCCGAGTTCTATTCCCATGTGCCTCTGGTCGATGCCGCTCATTGCGAAGTTCACGAAAGAGTTCTGAGAGTCATCATAATAACTCATCATGTCTGTCTGGTTCATGATCTTGGTCCAGAAACCGCTGATTCTGAAGTCATAACCGTTGCTGCTGTACTGATAGTTGATGTCAGTTGCAATGGTCTTCATGGTTTTCAGGTCTGGCATCAGAGAGTTTCTGGTACGAGGCGAAATGAAAGACTGGGCGAAGGTCGGAGCATCGTTGAAGAAACCGGCATTTGCATAAACCCTGTGTCCTCCAATGAAATGGTACTGAAGGCCGGCCTTGGCAGAATAGGTGAAGAATCTGGAAACATCAGATTTGCCCTTTGAGGTAATTGCCTTGCCAGTTGCCGGATCATAGGTTGTAAGAACCTCACCATCAACGACAAACTCGCTGCCATCATCGCTCAATCCAGGGAAAAGGCCCTTACGAACAAGGCCCTCCCTCCAGAAGGAAGCATAACCGGCTTCGACGGCCACATTGGCCTTCAGACCACCGAAATCAAAGGCACCGTTGGCCCATATACCGGCATTTCTCGCCTGGGCATAATAGTCATAACCGTATTTGTCGCCCTCCTTGAGAATCTGAGCCGTGCCATGAGCGAGGAAATAATCCAGGTCGTTCTGGACAGCTGTCTGCGAAGAAGCGAAATCCCTCTCGGCAAACTGGTCGATATTCACATAATAGTCACCTCCGAGAAGGTCGTCAAGCTTCTTGTAATACTCGGTCTTGTTCATTCTCAGGTTCAAGCCACCGGTAAGGGTGAATGACTTGCCGGCCAGCCATTTGACATTGGCAGCAAAGTTCAGGTCATTCTGGTCCACCCTTCTTTCCTCAACCGCATATTTCGAACGACGGAGTTCCCTGTCGTATTTCTCGTCTATGTTTCGGTAGTTGATATTGTACAATCTGTCCCAATTAAGATGAGTATATTCCGGCATACCGCTCTGCCATGCATCCTTTGCCCATGCGTATTTCTCGAAATTGTTCCTGTTGTAATCCTCCATAGGCATCCAGTAATAGCTCGGGAGGTTGCGATAGTAGTCGGGACGCGGATCGGCAGTGTCGTACCAGTCGAGGGCGGTATATCCGTTCTTGCCGGTACGCCAAAGCAAGGTCGCCGATGCTTCGAGATTGTCTGTCGGGGTCACCGAATATTTGAGGATGGTCACCGGCTCGAAGGTCCTGCGTTCGCGGGAGTTGCGCACCTTTCCGTTCTGATAACCCCAGTTGGAGTTATACATATTGTCACCCATAAGGTCATAAACCTCCTGGGTTGAAGCATTCTGCGCTCCCCTGCTGCCTGGTGTGGCAAATGTAACGAGGCTGAGCCTGTGCTGGTCGCCGAATTTCTTTTCGACTCCGGCATAATATGCAAAGCTGCGATAGTAAACGCCTTTCACCCAATCATTTCCACCAATGCGGGCACTTACGTTGAATGCGTAGGACCAGCCATTGTCCAGCTCGCCTGAAGCATAGTTTGCCATAAGACGAAGGCGGTAGAGGGCGCTGTTGGAAAGCACGCTGAATCTCCATCCCGGACGGACGGAAGAAGGCATCGCCGTGATGTCGGTG
>CAMCIE010000064.1 GCA_945874815.1 uncultured Bacteroidales bacterium | reverse complement strand
CTGGCTGATGCCGCTGACGGAAGCCTCATCCAGGTCTCCCTCGTCAGGGGTCAGAAGCACTTCATAGAAAATCGGATTTGCAGCCAGTTTTGCCTCCAGGGACCTTGCCTTTGAAACGGTTATATCTTCGCCATCATTGAAAGCAACGATGAAAGCATTGCGGAAGCCCAGTCTCTTGACGGTATTGAGTTTGGCAAGCACGTCCTTGTACGTGTTGAACAGACCGACGCGATAGACGAACCTTCCGTTCGGAGTCTGCACCTCAAACACAGGACTCAAACCTTTGAGACTCTTCAGGGAAGCCTTGGACGAGACGGAGAACAGCTGAATCTGATAGACAAGACCGGAAGGAAGTGTATTGTCTGCCGCCATCTGGGCCTGGTCAAGAATCTTGAAAGTGTAGTCAAACTGCACCGGAGGCGGCAGAATCTTCAGAGCAATCTTATCACCAGGATTCATCTTCATGAACGTGTAGCTCGTAGCCTCACCTACCACTTCCCTGTCAGCAGCAGCCATAAGCTTGTCCGGATCGATGACAACACCGCTGAACAGAAACTCCATCTCGATCTTTCTCAAAACCTCAGTCGCACGCGTAAGGGAATCCTGGATTGCCGGCATGGAAGACTCTATCTCCAAAATCTTGTTTGTCAGAGCAATACGCTCGTCCTCGTCGGAACTCAGAATGAACCTGTTCCTGTTGTCTTCAAGCACAGTCTCACAAGCAGAAAGAGTGTCCCTTAAAGCACGAACCTCCTCCATCTTATCCATATATCGCTTTGTGTCAACACTTTCCGGAATATCAGCATTCACATCGCGACCTTCAGATACAGCCTCTCCGGAGGGCTCAAGACGAGACAGTTCGAGCAACTCATCCGGGTCATCAACTGCCTTCCTGACAGGCATGCTGTCGTATTCAAGCACATAAACACAAACGCTGTCTTTGGAACAATCCCTGTTGGACGCAAACAAAGTGTATTCACCATCCTCAGTGTTCACAAGCAGGAAATCATCCGACGGAGAAGAATATGGAAAACCAAGATTGAGCGGAGCCGACCAGTCAGAAGCCTCATCATCCCATTCCGACACATATAGGTCATAGCCACCGACTCCATACAGACCGGCAGAAGCGAAATACAAGGACCTTCCATCAGGTGAAAGAACAGGATATATTTCATCCGAGGCAGATGTAATCTGTTCATTTATAAGGGAAGGGAATGTCCATACGCTGTCCCGGAGCTCCGTCCTGTATATATTTCTGATACCGTCACCGTCCTCCGCCGAATAATACAGGACATCGGAATTATCCGGAGCATAAAGGGCCTTTGAATATGGATGTGCCGATGATGAATCCAGCTGGTTCGGGGTCAGCCTCCAGCTTTTGTCGGCAAGGGGATAGTACAGGAAAAAATCCTTGATGGAAAATATGTGTCTGGCTATAACATTCGGTTTTCCGGCAAACGATGCCATGTTCCGGCCGTTTTCCGAAAGGAGAAGATTATCACTTATCCGAAGTGCCTTTATTGAATCGGTGACAACACCGGAGGAATCCGTAAGTTCCTCCAATGCTTTCGTATATGCAGCCAGCGACTTTTCGAACTGGTAGCGCATACGCAAGGAATCCCCCGCATTCACAAGACTGTCCACCTTGTGATTACGTGCGGAAGACTCTAATGAGAATCCGGATATGACAGATAATAATATATATAAGGTAATAATTCCCTTTTTAGCCATAATTCCCTGACAAACGTTGTTTTTTGTACACTTTTCAGCATGCAAAAATAAGAAATATTTACAGAAAGTTCATTTATAAGAAAAAAATCGTAAATTTGTGCCCTATTTTGCGGTTAGTGTAGAGTACAACATCCATGCTTGACCTGTAAAACAGAATGAAATCATTAAAACTATATTAATTATTATGCAAAGCAAAGGTGCAATCAGATTCGTGGCGATCCTGCTCGCTCTCGCATGTGTTTGGCAGCTTTCCTTCACTCTTGTGACAAAAGTTCAGGAAAACAAAGCTGTCAAATATGCTAAAGCGGCAGCAGAAGCTATCCAGCAGTCTTCAGACTTCGCCAAAGTTCCTGAGATGGACAGAGCCTTCTATCTTGACTCTATCAGAAAAGACCAGAACAGGCATTACATTGACTCCATCTCTTCCGAAAAAGTTTATTTCGGCTACACTTACAAAGACATCAAAGCCAAAGAGATCAACCTCGGTCTTGACCTGAAGGGCGGTATGAACGTCATGCTCCAGGTTCAGCTCGAAGACCTCGTGAAGGCACTTTCAGGAAACAACAAGACTCCTGAATTCCTTCAGGCAATCGAGCTCGCGAAACAGCGCAGCATCGAGTCAAGACAGGACTTCATCACACTCTTCGCAGAGGCTTGGAAAGAGACTTCGAACGGTACTCCTCTTGCAAGGGTTTTCGGTACTCTTGACATGAAAGATGTAACTCCTTCATCTACAGATGCAGAAGTTATCGAGATTATCAGACGTGAGGCTGAAAGCGCAATCGCAAACTCATTCAACGTATTGAGAAACCGTATCGACCGTTTCGGTGTCACTCAGCCGAACATCCAGAAACTCGGAAACAGCGGACGTATCCTCGTTGAGCTCCCAGGCGTAAAGGAGCCTGAGCGTGTTAGGAAACTCCTCCAGGGAACAGCTTCCCTCGAATTCTGGCCAACATATGACAACGCTGAAGTTGAAGGTTACCTCATGGAGGCAAATGCAGCTCTCGCACAGCTTTTCGCAGACAGCGAGGAGGATGCTGAGAATATCGCAGATGACAAAGCAGCAGAGGAAGACCTCGTTGCAGCTGAGCTCCAACAGGCAGAGAACGATGCCAAGGCAGAGGCTGCTTACAGAAAGCAGAACCCTCTCTTCAGTATTCTCCAGCCTTCTGGCGCAAGAGGAAATGCCTGCATCGGTTATGCAAATTATGCTGATACTGCAAAGATCAACAAATATCTTGCAATGCCTCAGGTAAGGACACTCTTCCCACCTGAATTCAGAGCAATGTGGAGTGTAAAACCTTCTCCATACATTCCGGGCGAGAACACATTCGAGCTCGTTGCCATCAAGGCTGCTTCACGCGACGGAAAGGCACCTCTTGACGGAGGTTCAGTTACTGACGCACGCGTACAGTACGGCAACACCAATGGTAACCCTGAGGTTTCAATGTCAATGAACGCACAGGGCGCAAGCGTATGGGCAAGACTTACAAAAGAGAATATCGGCAAACAGGTTGCTATCGTTCTCGACGGAATGGTTTACTCATATCCTACCGTTCAGAGCGAAATCAGCGGAGGAAGCTCACAGATTACCGGTAATTTCACACTTGAAGAGGCTGAAGACCTTGCAAACGTCCTCAAGTCAGGTAAACTCCCTGCACCGGCTACCATCATTCAGGAGCAGGTTGTAGGACCTTCACTCGGTGCTGAGTCAATCAATGCAGGTCTTATCTCATTCATCCTCGCATTCGTACTCGTACTCATCTACATGGTCATCTTCTATCAGGGAGCCGGTCTGGTAGCTGACGTTGCTCTCATCGTCAACGTTCTGTTGCTCTTCGGTACCCTCGTATCATTCGGTGCAGTCCTCACTCTCCCTGGTATCGCCGGTCTGGTGCTGACTCTCGGTATGGCAGTGGATGCCAACGTGATCATCTACGAGCGTATCAAAGAGGAACTCCGTGCGGGCAAAGGCCTGAGCAAGGCCGTTGCTGACGGATACAAGAATGCTTATTCTGCAATCGTTGACGGTCAGATTACGACCCTCCTCACCGGTATAGTTCTCTTCGTATTCGGTTCAGGTCCTGTACAGGGCTTCGCAACAACCCTCATCATCGGTATCATCACTTCTGTTCTTTCATCAATCTTCATCACCCGTCTTATCATTGACGACAGGATTGTCAAAGGCAAGAACGTGACATTCGACAACAAGGCGACAAGGAACTTCCTCCAGAATACCAAGGTTGACTTCCTCGGCAAGAAGAAGATCGCTTACATCGTTTCAGGAGCCATCATCCTCATCAGCCTCGTTTCAATCTTCACCAAAGGCTTCACCTACGGTGTTGACTTCACCGGTGGACGTACCTACATCGTAAGGTTCGACCAGAGCGTGACCGCCGAGGATGTCCGTGCTGCTGCAATGGAAGAGTTCGATGGAGCAGTTGAGGTTAAGCAGTTCGGTGGTGACAGCCAGATGAAGATTACTACTCAGTATCTTGTTGAGGACGAATCTTCTGCAGCTGATGCTGAAGTTGAGGCAAAACTCTTCAACGCTTTGAAGGGATTCTTCGCTCAGAGCAACATCACCCTTGATGACTTCAAGTCAACTCTTGAGAACCCTAACGGTATCATCAGTTCAGACAAGGTAGGTCCTACCATCGCAAACGACATTACAAGAGACGCCATCATCGCTGTCATCATCGCCCTGATTGTAATCTTCGCGTACATCGCAGTAAGGTTCAAGGGCTGGACATGGGGACTTGGCGGTGTCACCGGCCTTGCACATACAGCTATCATCGTGATTGGATTCTTCTCATTGTTCTCAGGCATCCTTCCATTCAGCCTCGACATTGACCAGACATTCATCGCAGCTATCCTTACCATCATCGGTTACGCAATCAACGATACAGTGGTTATCTTCGACCGTATCCGTGAGTACAAGGAGCTTCATCCTAAGGCTGATTTCAAGGACAATGTGAATGCGGCTCTCAACAGCACACTCTCACGTACCATGAATACATCACTCACAACTCTCGTTACAATGATAGCAATCGCAATCTTCGGAGGTGAGGTGATCAGAGGTCTTGCAGTAGCCCTTATCCTTGGTATCGTAGTCGGAACATATGCCTCTATTTTCATCGCAACACCTATCATGTTCGATGTAACCAAAAAGGCAGCTCAGAAGAAAGAGAATAAATAACGATTCCTAAACCTGATTAAAACTGGATGGCTGGCAACAGTCATCCAGTTTTTTGTTGGTAACTTGATTTGAATGATAGCATCATTTTGTATAACTTTGCGAGCCCAACAATAAATGCCATGTCATTCGTACACCTTCATGTCCATACACAATATTCAATCCTCGACGGATTCTCTTCAATTTCCAAGCTCTTTGACAGGGCCGACGAACTCGGTATGCCCGCCCTTGCCATTACGGATCATGGAAATATGTATGGCATCAAGGAATTCATGAAATTTGCCGGGAAACACCCGAATGTCAAGCCTATTCTGGGTTGTGAGGTATATGTCACAAGGCATTATGACCATAAGCTCAAGGACAACAACCACAGGGGATATTACCACCTCATTCTGCTTGCAAAAAACTATGAGGGATACAAGAACCTGATGAAGATTGTTTCCACAGGCCATATTGAGGGAAAATACTACGACAAGCCGAGGATATGCCACGAGGTGCTCGAAAAACATCATGAGAACCTTGTCTGCATGTCGGCCTGTATCGCAGGTGAGATTCCGAGAAATATCATTGACGGAGACATGGATGCCGCCAGAAAGGCCATACAGTGGCATAAGGACCTGTTCGGAGAGGACTATTATCTTGAAGTCCAGTGCCATAAGACAGAGGTCCCGGGCCTTTCGCAGGAAGTGTATGAAAGGCAGATGATTGCCAATGCCGGCATTTTTCAGCTTGCTCAGGAAATGGGTGTCAAGGTCGTTGCAACGAACGATGTCCATTTTGTGCTGAAGGAGGACGGACCGGCCCATGACAGGCTTATTTGCTTGAATACCAATGCTTACCTTTCGGATGAGAAAAGGTTGAGATATACCCAGCAGGAATATCTGAAGAGCGAAGAGGAAATGGCAGTCATGTTCCCGGAACATCCTGAAGTCATCACAAACTCCCTCGAAGTTGCTGAAAAAATCGACAGCTACAAGATAGACAGAGGACACGTGCTGCCTAAATTCGACCTCCCTCAGGACTTTCTTGATGACATAGACAATCAGTTGGAGAAATACAAGGAAGTCATAGATGTGGGACGCTGCGACAAGGACGGAAATGACCGTGGAGAGGAGTTCTGCCGTTCAGTAGCCTATCTTTGCCACCTTACATACAAAGGAGCGCATATCCGCTACGGAGAAACATTCACTCCAGAGCAGAGCGAACGCATCGACTTCGAGCTCAAGACCATTTGCCGAATGGGCTTCCCAGACTATTTCCTCATCGTTCAGGATTATATTGCCGCAGCACGTGCAATGGGCTCGATGGTTGGCCCTGGCCGTGGATCAGCAGCGGGTTCCGTTGTGGCATACTGCCTGTGGATTACCAATTTGGATCCGATCAAATATCAGCTTCTGTTCGAGCGATTCCTTAACCCGGACCGTATCAGCATGCCTGATATCGACGTTGACTTTGAGGACCTGGCTGCAGCCCACAAATATGTGGAAGACCATTATGGCCTTGATCATGTATCCAGGGTCATCACCTTCGGAACAATGGCAGCAAAAAGTGCAATCAAGGACGTTGCACGAATCAGTCAGCTGAGTATCGAAGAGTCCAACAGGCTCACCAAGATGGTCCCCGACCGCCTCAGCGAAATGAAGGAGAAGGAATATCCGTTCAACCCCAAGCTTGATGAGCTCAAGAAGGGCTTCAAGCAGATAAGCAAGATGGTTGAAGTGGATGATCCGGACAATCCCGGCCAGAAAATCACAGTTGAAAAATTCTACCAGGTTGGTATGGAGGAGGTTGATGCAAAAATCAACCTCAAGAACTGTTACAGACTTGTTCCTGAGTTCCAGGAAGAACTGAAAAACGGCACCGAAATCAATAAGGAAGTGCTGTATTATGCACAGAAACTCGAAGGAAGCATACGTCAGGTCGGAGTCCATGCCTGTGCGACCATCATCGGACGAGGCAATTTGATGGACTATATCCCGATCTGCCTGTCCGAAGACAAGGAAGCAGTGGATGAGAACGGAAAGAAAAAAGAATTCTGGACATCACAGTTCGACGGACATTATATCGAGGACGTGGGAATGCTCAAAATGGACTTCCTCGGCCTAAATACATTGACCATCATCCACACCTGCCTCAACCTGATAAAGGAAAGACACGGAATAGACATAGACATCGAAGCCATCCCAATCGACGACAAGCCGACCTATGAGCTTTACGGGCGCGGTGACACCGTCAGCGTGTTCCAGTTCGAGTCTCCGGGAATGATGAACTGGCTCCAGAAACTCCAGCCGGAAAGGTTCGAAGACCTGATTGCGATGAACGCGCTTTACCGTCCGGGACCTATGGACTATATTCCATCCTTCGTAGCCCGTAAACAAGGAGTGGAAAAGGTGGAATACGACCTGCCTGAAATGCAGGAATACCTCGAAGCTGGCGGGCTTTACAAAGGGAGAGGCCGACAAACTGCGAAAAGCGATGGGAAAGAAGCAGATAGATATACTTAACTCCCTGAAAGACAAGTTTATGACGGGTGGTATGAAAAATGGCCATCCAGAGAAAGTGCTTGATAAAATATGGAAAGACTGGGAGAAATTCGCCCAATATGCATTCAATAAGTCCCACGCGACTTGCTATGCATGGGTGAGCTACCAGACAGCATATTTGAAATGCCACTATCCTTC
>CAMCIE010000063.1 GCA_945874815.1 uncultured Bacteroidales bacterium | reverse complement strand
AAGGCAGATGAGGTGGAAAAAACAGAATAGGTCAGCAAACGGGAATCAGACGACATGACATCTCTGTCAATCAAGCAACGCATAGCACTGGAACTTCACAGGCAGCTGATTAAGGAATCTCAGGAGAAACATGTTCTCAACACTTTGTTCTGGGAATCCACTCTCAGGTGCAATCTGAAATGCCGTCACTGCGGAAGCGACTGCAAGGTCTCTTCGATTCATCCCGACATGCCTTTCGAGGATTTCAGGAAGGTTCTTGTCAGAATCAAGGAAAAGTATGATTCTCATAAGATTATGGTCATCATCTCAGGTGGGGAACCTCTTATGCGCGAGGACCTTCTGAAATGTGGAAGGGGCATCTATGACCTCGAATTCCCATGGAGTATGGTGTCAAACGGAAGGCTCATGACTCCAAGGAAGATTGACCAGATTCTTGAGGCCGGAGTACATTCACTCACTATTAGTCTTGACGGATTCGAACAGGACCACAACTGGATGAGGGGAATGCCGGATTCTTTCAGCCATGCGTCCAAAGCGGTTGAAATACTTGCAAAGGAACCCGACATAAGGTTTGACGTGGTAACTTGTGTGAACAACCGTAACTATAATACCCTCAATCAGTTTAAGGAATATCTGATAAGTCTCGGACTGAAGGAATGGAGGCTGTTCACCGTCTTTCCGCTCGGGCGAGCTGCCAGTGATCCGGAGCTCCAGCTGAACGCTGAGCGCTTTCGTGGGCTCATGGAGTTCATAAAGACAACAAGGCAGGAGGGTAGGATCAGGGCATCTTACGGATGTGAAGGCTTCCTCGGAGAATATGAAGGCCATGTCCGGGACCATCTATATACTTGTCAGGCAGGCCTTTCCGTGGCCTCAGTCCTGATTGACGGCTCGATTTCAGCCTGCACAAGCATCCGTTCCAACTACCATCAGGGCAATATTTATACTGACGATTTCATCGATGTCTGGGAAAACCGTTTCCAGCCATACCGCGACCGCAGCTGGATGAAAAAGGACCAGTGCGGCTCATGCAAATGGTTCCGTTACTGTGAGGGAAACGGAATGCACCTTCGGGACGATGACGGCAACTTGATAATGTGCCATCTTGACAGGATGCAGTCTCTTTAAAGCATTGTCAATTAATAGATGTCTCGACTACGTCCTTCGGACTTCGCTCGACATGACACCGACCCATCTCGACTGAGCGAAGCGAATGGAGAGATCTCCCACAGGATATTTTTCACACTGACAAACGCACCAATTTTTGCATTGTACGGTAAATTTCCTAATTTTACCGTACTAACTGAATAATGCTTTACAGGAAATGAAACGGATAATCCTACTTTTGATTGCTACGGTCATCTCAGTCGCAACTTTGAGCGCTGAAGGCTACCGAACAGAGAAAGATATTCTTTACAAGGCGGAAAATGATGATTATTCTGCAAAAATGTGCAGGCTTGACGTCGCATACGAGCAAGGAGCGAAGGATCGCCCTGTGATTGTATGGTTCCATGGCGGAGGACTTACCTCGGGAAGCCGCTTTGTGCCTCAGACTCTGACCAGGGATGGTGCCGTCGTGGTAGGAGTGGGCTACCGTTTTGTGACTGAAGTGGATCTGGCGGATGTCCTGGACGATGCCGCTGCCTCTGTCAGATGGGTTATGGACAATATCGGGCAATATGGAGGCGATGTCTCAAAAATATACCTTGCAGGCCACTCCGCCGGAGGATATATCGTGGATATGCTCGGGCTCGACAAACGTTATCTGGCCAAATATGAAATAGATGCTGACTCAATGGCTGCCATTGTGCCGTATAGCGGACAGGTCATTACCCATTTTGCCCAGAGAAAGAAGAATGGAATCAAGGAACTTACACCGACAATTGACGAATTTGCCCCGCTTTATTTTGTCAGGGCAGATGCCGCTCCATTCCTTGTAATTTCGGGAGACCGTGAAATGGAACTTTATGGAAGATACGAGGAAACTGCCTATTTCGTACGCATGTTGCGTCTGAACGGTCACAAGGATGTCACATTCTGCGAACTTGACGGTTTTGACCATGGTGACATGGCGGAACCCGGACATCTCATTCTCCTTAAATATATCAGAAAAAGACAAACTAAATAATAAGAAATGACTCAGGAAGATACGCACAAAAAATATATGCAACTGGCAATTGAAGAAGCCAGAACCGGAATATTGAACAATCACGGAGGACCTTTCGGGACGGTCATCGTCAAGAACGGGGAAGTTGTAGCTTCGGGGCACAACAAGGTACTGGCCAACAATGATGCCACTGCCCACGGTGAAATTGAAGCAATAAGGGCAGCCGGACTGAAACTGCAAACTTATGACCTGGCAGGTTGCACCCTCTATACAACCGGTGAGCCTTGCCACATGTGCCTGTGCGCTTGCATGTGGGCAAATATTGACAAAATTTACTATGGCTGTACGATTGAAGACAATGGTCTGATCGGATTCAGGGATGACAAGTTCAATCAGATTTTTGGTGGCAGGGAAAAACTGCAGGGTTTCCTCAATGAGGTCGGGAGAGAGGAATGTCTTGAACTTTTTAGCTTTTACCGTTCCCTCAGGAGAAAGATATATTGACAAAACGGGACTTGACCGATATGAGAATCATTGCGACGGGCGACTGGCACCTCGGCAATCTGTTCCATGGAAACGACAGATTGCCCGAACATAAGCATTTTCTGAACTGGCTTCTCGAAAAGATAAGGGAAAAGAAACCGGAAGCGCTACTGATTGCCGGAGATATCTTTGATAATGGCAATCCCTCAGCAGCTTCACAGTCAGCATATTACGAATTTCTGGCTGATGCTACTGCCATCTGTCCGAAAATGCAGATTGTCATCACCTCGGGCAATCATGACTCGGCATCCAGACTCGAAGCACCCCGCCCCCTGCTCTCGCGTCACAAAGTCGAAATACGTGGAAGAGTACACCGAATCTGGCAGGATGACCGTTGGATGAATGATTATGACGACCTGATCATACCTGTCAAGGATGAAGATGGAATGCAGATTGTGATACTTGCCGTTCCATTCCTGAGGACGGATATAGTCCAGAATGAGAACTACTCAAAAGGAGTCAGCACATTCCTTGAAGAACTGACAGCCAGGGCAAAGGAACTGTATCCGGGAAGCAGGACGCTCATGATGGCGCACATGTATGTAAAAGGTGCGGACATCGCGAAGGCTGATGCCAGCGAAAAAATCATCATAGGAGGACAGGAAGAAATCCGGATGGACGGATGGACATCACATCCGGATTATATGACCTGCGGACATATTCACAAACGTCAGCATATCAGGAATACAGACTGGGCGAGATACACGGGCAGCATCCTTCCGATGTCATTTGCCGAAGCCGGATACAGGCACGGCGTGGACCTTGTCACCATTGGCCAGGATGACCATCCATCAGTTGAATTCATTGAATATCAGCCACAGCATAAACTTATCATCCTCCCGGGTACGGACGAAGAGATTACACTGGCAAAGCTCAGGAGGATAATCAACGACAGTTTTCGGCCACGACAGGAAGGCGGCGGGTTGAGTGAATCATTCGACTATGTGATGCTGAAAGTCAGGCTGTCAAAAATCAATAACGATATCATTAAGGAATTGGAAGACCTGGTCAATTCCAAGGATGCCGTACTGTGCAAGATACAGAAGGTCATGCCAGGCATAGATATATGTACAATCTCTGATAATCAAAAGATTACGAGCATTGATGATATTCTTGCGAGGGACCCCATGGATACCCTCCGGGAAGCATATTCGCTTGAGTTTGAAGAACAAATGAGTGATTTGCAAACACAGATGCTGCAGGAACTCATGCAGGGAATCGTCAACCAATCAAACGACTGAACGGGATGAAATTGCTGAAACTTGAATTATTGAATCTGGCATCTCTTGACAAGAAGGGTGGGGAAGTCATTGATTTTGAGGGAGGTGCTTTGAAAGACAGCACAATCTTCAGCATTGTCGGCAGCACAGGAAGCGGCAAATCTACCATTCTCGATGCAATTTGTCTGGCTCTGTATAACAGGGCACCACGCTATCCGAAAGATGGACGTCAGAATGCACGTAAAATCGAAATATACGGCAAAGGCGATGACGACGAAGATTACAGGCTTGCCCCTACTGACAGCCGCAACATCCTTTCGCGCGGGAAAAAGGACGGCTACAGCAAACTCACCTTCATGGCCAACGACGGCAGCATCTACCGTGCGGAGTGGTCGGTCCATTTCAATGTCAAAAGGTATGACAATGCCATAACCTCATTGTACAAAATAACCATGGGCTCGGGAACCGTCCATGAAGAGGAAAAGGACTGGAAAAGCATACCGCAGATAATCGGACTGGGTTACGAACAGTTCCTCCGGACAGTCCTGATTGCGCAGGGCTCTTTTGCCAACTTTCTGAATGCCAAGGAGGATGAACGCTTCGAACTGCTTGAGAAACTGATTGGATGCGAGGAACTTTACTCCAATGTCGTTGATCAGATACGACGAAAAAAAGAAGAGACCGCAGATGCATACAATCTGCTTGCTGCGAACAGCAGTGCCTGTCAGAAAGATATATTGGACGGGCAGGAACTTGAGGAACTGAAGGGAAAGATTGCGGATTTGCAGGATGAGCAGACCAAGGTCAGGGAGGAAATCGCAAATACGGTAAAGTCCCTGACCTGGTATGACAGGCAGGACAAGTACCTTGAGGATATTTCGAAATATGAAAAGGTTCTCTTGACATCAGGGCAGAAAATGGAGGAAATGGTCCCGCTTGTCGAAAAGCTGGCCCTTCATGACGCGACGCTTGAGGCTGTGCAAATGCATAGGGATAATTATACAATTCAATTGAATATCAATAAATTGAATTCCGAAATCGTAGCCATGGATTCTGAAATGGCAGCAAGGAATACAAAACTCTCGGAACAGGAACTTGAATTGATTGAAGCCAATGAGACTCTCAGGCAGGCGGTGGGCGAATCGGAGATGTGGAAGCCTCATATTGACAAAGCCCGTTCAATGATGGGAGAACTTTCAGCTCTTATCAGGGAACTGCAACAAAAGGCAAAGACAAAGGAAACAGCCGAAATCTCGCTTAAGGCCTCAATCAAAGAGGTGGAAGACAACAAATTGGCGATTGCAAAGGCAGAGGACAATCTTAAAATGTCCGCTGAACGACTTGCCTCACTGGATGCTGCCATCGCTTCACAAGGTGCTTTGCTGGATAAGGAACTGTCTGAAATAAGACAGCTATATATAACTGAAAATGAGAAGATTGCACAACTCAATCCCGATTGTTTGCAAAAAGCTAAAAGTCTTGCCGAACAGCGGTTGTATGATTTGAGAAATGCAATCCGCATTCGTTCGGGCATCACTGAAAACATAGGTGCTATTAAGTCCAATAACAGCATGGCAGAGGAGCTCACCAGGCGCAACCTTGCGTTGGATGAAGAACTGCAAAAGCTTGATATTGAGGTTCTTGGTCAGCAATTGCAGACTCTCAGGAACTCCTACACCCTGATTACATCCGAGGACTGGAAGATGCATCGCTCCCAACTTGCCGAAAATCAGCCATGTCCGCTATGCGGAGCCACGCACCATCCTTATGCAGACGGGGCGGCATTCGCTCCTGTTGTGAACGAATTGTATTCTTTGATTGTGTCTGAAACACAGGAATTTGAGAGGCAAAGTAAGTTAAAGGATGATTTCAGTCGTGAGAAAAGCAATAACGAAGGACAGATAACATTCTTGAGAGGACAAAACCGTAAACTGGATGTCAGTGTTTCTAAACTTGTTTCAGAGTGGAAGGCAATCAGTCAGAGGTATTCGGATTGGCCACAGGATGGTGAGGAACTGGAGCAGATGCTTGAGGCATTCATAAGGGAGTGCAAATCTGCCGATGAAGCCCTTGCGGAGTATAACAGATTTGATGCATCTGTGAAGAAGCTTCGCAAGACTCTGGATATCAAGGAAAAAGAAAAGCAGGACTTTGATGCCGCGGCCAAAATTGAACACGATAAGGCCCAATCTTTCCGGAATGCAGCGGAGACAGCTTTCAAAACCGAATGCGGTAAGACAGATAACCTTGTCAAGCAATTGGAGGATAAGAAGTTATACCTGGATGCCACTGCCAGGGAACTTGTCAGTGCCAAAGCAGAGGTGGAAATGAAACAAAATGCCATCAGGGATGAAATCGGGGACAACAAGCTCGAAGAACTTGAAAGGAATATCAATGGAAAAGTTCAGAAAACCGGGGAAATCGTCAATGCGCATACCCAGGTCATCGTGAAGATGAAGGAAGAGATACAAGAGCTTGTCGGCAAACTCACTACGACCAGATTATCCAGAGAGGGAATGCTCAGATCATTCGATGAGAATGTTCTTCGACTTGAGCGATGGCTGGATGAATATAATGCTTCTCATTTTGATAAACCTCTGAATATTAATGATATCCGTTTAATAGCCGCGGAGTCTCTTGACTGGGATAGTCTGAGGAAGGAAATAAAGAATGTAGAAAATGCCCACATCATTGCCCAGGCAACTCTGAACAATGAAAAAACTGCCTGCCGGCAGCATCAGCAAAACAAACCGGCAGAAAGCAAGGAGATACTTTCCGATAGGAAGGCAAATCTGGAAAATTGGTCAAATGCACAGCTGGTGAATGCTCAGGCCATACTTCAGCGCCATGAAAACGCAGTCAAATCATTGGGAAGCATGGTTCAGAAGATTGAGGATGCCAAGCTGAAACGGGAGGCATGGGAAAAGATAATGAAAGCCATAGGTGGAAATGACGGCAAGAAATTGCGTAAGATTGCCCAGTGCTACACACTTCGTTTCCTGATTGAACATGCAAATGAACAAATCCGAAGGTTCAACAGCCGATATGAACTTATTCAGGTCAAGAACTCGTTGGGAATCAGAATTATAGACCATGACCGTGCCGATGATGTCAGGGACACCACATCACTTTCGGGAGGAGAAACATTCATTGTGTCGCTTGGGCTTGCCCTTGGCCTGTCGGCCCTTTCGTCGAGGAATATTTCCTTTGAAAATCTGTTCATTGACGAAGGTTTCGGCACACTCGACCCGGATACATTGGCCACGGTCATCGATTCCCTGGCCATGCTTCAGTCCTCACAGGGCAAGAAGGTCGGTGTCATCAGCCATACCGATACAATGTCCGAACGGATAACAACCCAGATAAGGATTATCAAAAACGGCAATTCAGGCAGCAGCCACATTGAAATCGGAAGGTGGTGACTCTGAATTGCCGCTCACACGCGTTATTTTTTGAGCCAATCGTACACCAAAGGCATTACGACGTCATCATATTCAGCCGATACAAAAGATCCGAAAGATCCAAGGTTGGCTTTATTGAAACCGTGGTTTGCTCCTTCAATAAGGTGCAGTTCTGCATTCTGGTATTTTTCGCAGGCTTCCTGCGCAACTGAAGGTGGCACAATAAAATCCTTCGTTCCCTGGATGATCAGGACTGGTCCCGGGTAGTTCCCGATGTGTTCCATAATGTCATAATCTTTAAGAGATTCGGTAAAAGCTGTTTCCATGCCGGGAAAGCCGGCGAATCCGTTTACAAGA
>CAMCIE010000062.1 GCA_945874815.1 uncultured Bacteroidales bacterium | reverse complement strand
CATTACGCCGTTCATGGCAGCTTTCTCTCCGGATGTACCTGATGCCTCAAGAGGACGTGTAGGGTTGTTCATCCAAACGTCAACACCCTGTACGAGATATTTGGCAACGGTGATGTCGTAGTTAGGCACGAAGACAATCTTACCGATGAATCTTTCCTGTTTGGAGATATCGACGATCATCTTGATAAGATCCTGACCTGCCTTGTCTGCAGGGTGAGCCTTTCCTGCGAAGAGGAACTGTACAGGCTGTTTAGGGTCGTTTACAATCTGGTCGAGTCTGTCGAGGTCACGGAAAAGAAGGTGTGCCCTCTTATAGGTTGCGAAACGTCTTGCGAATCCGATTGTGAGCACGTCGTCACGAAGGGTCTCCTTGATGCGGACAACCTGACGTGGTGAGTAGTGATTTGATGCAGAAGGATCTGAAAGTCTGCGTTTTACCTCGTCGATGAGTTTCTTGCGGAGTGAAGTACGGATGTTCCATACCTCCTCATCAGAAACTTTATAGATACCGTCGAAGCAAGACTTGTCATAGTGGTGGGTCTTGAACTCTTCGCCGAATACCCTTGCATGTACGGCCTTCCACTCGGGTGCAGTCCATGTAGGATAGTGTACACCGTTGGTCACGTAGCTTACGTGAAGTTCCTCAGGGAGGTAGCCAGGCCACATGTGACCGAGAATGTCTCGGCTGACTTCACCGTGAAGCCATGAAACGCCGTTAACTTCCTGTGAAATGTTGGCTGCGAGAATACTCATTGAGAATTTCTCATGAACGTCTGCACCATTGTTCTTTCCAAGTCCCATCATTGTCTCCCAGTCGATTTTCAGACGCTGCGGATAGTGGCCGATGTATTTGCGGAGAAGTCCCTCATCAAATGCATCGTGTCCTGCAGGAACAGGAGTGTGGGTTGTGAAGAGAGAAGATGACCTTACGACCTCAAGTGCCTCCTGGAACTCAAGGTTCTGATCCTGAATGAGTTCACGAAGTCTTTCAAGTCCGATGAATGCTGCATGACCCTCGTTGCAGTGATATACCTGAGGATTGAAACCGAGTTTGCGGAGTGCACGGATACCGCCGACACCGAGGAGGAGCTCCTGTTTGAGACGGTTCTCCCAATCACCACCGTAGAGGTTGTAGGTGATTGACCTGTCCTCAGGAAGGTTCTCAGGGAAGTCTGTATCAAGAAGATAGAGTTCGGTTCTTCCTACATCAACCCTCCATACCCTTGCATTGAGGGTACGTCCTGGGAATGCCACGCTTATTGTGATCCAGTTGCCGTTCTCGTCGCGGACAGGACTTGCAGGAATCTTCATGAAATCCTGAGCTACGTCCTCGGCAACCTGCTCGCCCTGAGCGGTAAGTTTCTGGTTGAAATATCCATATCTGTAAAGGAGGCCGACAGCCACGAGATTGGTGTTCATGTCGGAAGTTTCCTTGATGTAGTCACCGGCAAGGATACCGAGACCACCAGAATAAATCTTGAGTGATGTATCAAGGCCGTACTCCATGCAGAAATATGCCACTGAAGGAGTGGTTCTCTGTGCCTTGAGGGCCATGTACTCATTGAACTCATCGGTAACAGCCTTGAGATCGGCAAGGAACTTGGTGTCCTTCTCCAGTTTCTGATATCTCTTGAGGCTTACTCTGTCGAGCATTGCAATAGGGTTCTGGCCTGATGCCTCCCATGCCTGCGGATCAATTGATTTGAAAAGATTCTTGGCTGATTCGTTCCAGCACCACCAAAGGTTCTTTGAAAGAGTTTCCAGATCTTTAAGACGCTCTGGAAGATGACGCGATACGAATACGCTGTTCCAGGTTGGTTGGTTTACTTCAAATTTTCTGTACTGCATAATATGTTTTTCATTTCTCGCTTTCGGATATTTTCCGTTGAGCGAAATAATTTTCTCTAATGATTTGGAATAAGCTTCCTTGTAATAAATGATATTGTTTTCCCAAAGGGCGATTTCAGAGACTTCTCTTGCATTCTCCATATAGGACGACCTTTCGGTCTTGCTGAGCTGCGCCATTTCAATCACCCGCCGTGCCACTCCGTCGACAACTTCAAAATAGTTGGAGTCAGTCCTGTCGAGGACTGTGATGCCCGGATGCTCGCCTTTGTAGTGCGAGCGTACCCACATTCCGAAGCCGGCAAGGCTTGTTGTGAGGGTAGGCACCCTGAAAGCAAGGCTTTCAAGAGGAGTGTAGCCCCATGGCTCATAATAAGAAGGGAACAGAGTCAGGTCCATGCCGGCAAGGAGTTCATAGTACGACATATTGAAAATGCCGTCATTTCCGTTCAGATATGAAGGAATGAAATAAACTTTAACCTTGTCACCGAGCGCATTGTTGAAATGCAACTCGTTCAGGCGCCTGTTCACAGAGTCATATTCTCCGTTCATCAAATAGTGGGAAGTCCTTGTCACATAGTTTGAAGGATTGCCGGCAAGATTGGCTGCAAGCTGTTTGTCCGGACCATTGTGACCGGCAGGCACCATGATGAATGCGTGAACGCATTTACCTTTGAAATCCGTTTTGTTGATCTTGTCAAGAGCGTCAACGAAAACATCGATGCCTTTATTCTTCCATTCATACCTTCCTCCGATGCCGACGAGCAGGGCATTGTCCGGCACTTCTTCGCCGCACATTGCTGAGGCAACAGTGAGGAGTTTCTTTCTTGAGGCTCCACGCATGCATTCGAACTGCTCATCAGTATCAGGTGTGAAGCTTGGTTCGAAGCCGTTCGGAGTAACCACATCGACCGGCCTTGAAAGGAACTGTTCACATTCTCTGGCAGTAATTTCGCTTACAGTCGTGAAGATGTCACAGTACTGTGCAGACTTTTTCTCCAATGAATGTCTGGCGATGACGTTGAAACGTCTTGCCATCTCATCTGCATCATAGTGCTGCATATTGTCATACAAAGGCAGGTTGTTGCCTGCTATGCAACGTCCGATGACGGTTGCATGAGTAGTAAATACCGTTGCTACAGGTACATCCGTGGATTTGAGATAGAGCAGACCTGCTCCGGTCATCCACTCATGGAATTGAGCGACGACCTTGTCGGAAGATTCAAGATTGAATCTGTAGAAGCTCTCAATCACACGACCTGCCGCATATCCGAACAATGCGGACTCACGATAATCCCAGTTTCCTGTCAGGGAATCTACACCGAATTTTTTCCAGAACTCAGTCAGAATTGCATTCTGTTCTGTCAGGAATTGTTTGAAATCCACCAGGATAGCTGTAGGCTTGCCTGGTACATTCCACCTTCCGACACGGACGCGGAGGCCTTCCGAAGCCGCCTGCAGACGCCATGATCTGTAAAGAAGCGGATCTTCAATGAAATCTGGATTGCTTTCCGTGTTCATCCATACATCCGGACCCACCATAATGTGATTTCTTTTAAATTCACTGCTGAGGTATAAGGATTTTGTTGCAATCACGGTATAGATACCACCGACTTTGTTGCAGACTTCCCAACTGACCTCGAACAAGTAGTCCGGTTTGATAAGTTCTTTAGCCATTATTGTTTAAAAATTAACTTAATTTACCCCGGCCGGGGCTTCAAACAGCTCCGTCCGGGGAATTTATCATATTACTTTCCACACAAGTGCGGAAGAGGGAGTCACTTATTTGCTCTTCTTGGCAGTAGTTTTTGCCGCTGCTTTCTTTGCAGGAGCCTTCTTTGCAGGTTTTTCTTCTGCTGCCTTGGCTGCAGCCTTCTTCACAGCTGTCTTCTTTGCTGCAGTTTTCTTTGCAGGAGCTGCCATCTTCACAGGTTCTTCCTTGACTGGTTCCTCTTTTGCGGCTGCAAAGTTAACATCAGAAATTGAAATTGCATCATCAACTCGCAAAATAAAATCACTCAAAACGTTCATATAGTTGATAAACGCCTCATATGGAGTATCATACGGGTTGAAATATTTATGTACTGCACCGTCTGAGAAGAACTTTGTGCACATATAATAGAAGTGGTCGCTCTCCTGAAGATGTCCGAAATCTGACCAAAGTGCCTCGTCATTGAGGATACCGAGCTTCTCAGTCTGCTGATAAAGTTTGGTAAAAGCCTCATTCTGAAGCTCATTTCCGAGCCATGCAGTAACATCACGCTCCTCATCTGCCCATGAAATTGGATCCGGAACGTCGAGTTCAGCCACTGGTCTGTGTTTCTTCGAAGCCTGGCTTGGAGTGACAAACTCGAACTCTCCGTCAGCTATAACTGTTGCAGGGAGGTATTTCATGAAATCAAAGATACCGCTCTGAGCTTTCTGGTGCTCGCCGAATGTCTCGTAGTCCATGAAGAGGTTCACAATCTCGTCATTCTGGGCTGAAGCCTTGATCCATGACACATATTTGTCACATGTAAGCGGATAGTCCTGCCATCCCTTGTCAGAGAAACGGAATGCAATGTCGTCGCTGAGTGAAGAGTTCTTCAAAAGGAGCTTGAGGCCTGAAGCCTGAGCGCAGTTGTAGATGAAGTTAGGGCTCTTCCATCCGAGGACGTGCTTAGCGCCCTCTGTAAGCATGGTCTTGAATCCCATGTCATATACCATTTCTCCGATAGCATCAGAGTAGATGAGCTCTGTATTGCGGAATGCGGTAGGAGTGACTCCGAAATAATGCTCGATGGCAGCTTTGTGCTTGAGTACCTGATGTTTGAACTCTGCCTCGGAAGCCAGGGAAGCGAGTGAATGATAGTAAGTCTCTGAAAGGAACTCAACGGAACCAGTGGCAGCAAGTTTGCGGAAACTCTCGATTACCTCAGGTGCATATCTGTCGAACTGCTCGAGGACTGTTCCTGAAATTGAGAACGCTACCTTGAACTGACCTTTGTTCTCATTGATAAGGTCGAGAAGGAGGGCATTCATCGGAAGATAGCATTTCTGAGCTACCCTGCGGAGGATGGTCCTGTTGGCAAAGTCATCATAATAGTGTGAATCCTTTCCTATGTCAAAAAATCTGTATAATCTCAATCTGGCTGGCTGGTGAACCTGAAAATACAGACACAAACTCTTTTTCATATCGTTTAATGTTTATTATTGTCAATAACTTCCTGATAAATACCTTTGATTTTTGCTGCAACATCATTCCACTTGATGCTGTTCACCTCGTCATATCCCCTGGTTGAAGCCAGATGCGAGATAGCCGGGTAGTTCAACAGACCATAAATTGCATCTGCCATTGCATCCACATCCCAGAAATCAACCTTCAGCGCATATTTGAGGATTTCGGCGCATCCGGACTGTTTGGAGATGATGGAAGGTACGTTGGTCTGCATAGCCTCCAGAGGAGAAATTCCGAATGGCTCTGAAATAGAAGGCATTACATACACATCCGACAAAGCGAACATCTTGTGTACCTCCATTCCGCGGAGGAATCCGGTGAAATGGAACCTGTCGGAAATGCCCAGACGCGCGACATGACGGATACATCTGTTGAGCATATCACCGCTGCCGGCCATGACAAAACGTACATCCTTGCATCTCTTGAGAACCTTTGCAGCGGCCTCGATGAAATATTCCGGACCTTTCTGGTAGGTTACACGTCCGAGGAAAGTAACGACTTTCTCCTTGACATTCCTTTCAACCTCCAGTTTCTCCCTGCCGCTGAAATCCACGGCATTGTGGACAGCCACAACTTTGTCAGGGCTGATTCCATAGCGGTTGATACAGATATTCCTGGTAAGTTCACTGACGGCCATGACCTTGTCGGCAGCCATCATTCCTTTTGTTTCGATATCGACAACTCTTGTGTCCACCTGGTCGTCGCTTGCACGGTCATAAGAAGTTGCATGCATGTGAACGACCAAAGGCTTGCCGGTAAGCTGCTTTGCAGCCACACCTGCAAGGTAAGTCAGCCAGTCATGGGCATGGATGACATCGAATTCATCCTTGTGCTGAAGAGCGATGGTAGCACCGACCATTGCATAGCGTGCAACCTCCTCCATCAGGTTTGCTCCATACTTGCCTGAAAATTTGTATTTCTGTCCGTACTGCACGCGGAAACCTTTCACCTGACGTTTCCTCTCCTCCTCTACCATCTTGGTAAAGTCCTGAGGGTCAACGTATGGCACCATGTTGGTACCGATGTGCACGAACTGTACTTTTCCGAGAAACTCGTCAACCGTAGCTGATACGGTATCCACTGCGACATCACTTGCGTTGATAATCTTCACTGCAGACTGATCTTCATCGCCTGAAGCTGAAGGCATCACGAAGATGACATCGACATTGTTATAGGCAAGACCCTTGGTCATGCCGTAGCAGGCTGTTCCCAGACCTCCTGCAATATGAGGAGGGAACTCCCATCCGAACATCAGAACTTTCATTTCTTCACCTCCTTATATTGGTTCATGATATAATCTATCCTGAGCAGAGCTGATGTGCTGCATGCGCATGAAATGGCTCCATGTGGCTCATGAGGCGGATCTCCGTCATAAAGCTCGGAGAAGAGTCCGACGCCATGCTTGTTGATATCCTGATAGAATCCCTCAACAAGGTATTCTGCCTTCTTGTAGAATGTGCTTCCCATCATCTTGAACAGAAGGTCGATGTACGGCGCGAGCAGTGCAGGGAAGGCACAACCCTGATGATAAGCAAGGTCACGCTCTATCTGAGAGCCCTCGTAAACACCCCTGTATGCTTCATTTCTTGGAGACAGGGTACGGATTCCCCTCTTGGTAAGAAGCTCTGTCTTGATGGTTGCAACGATATCCGACTTGAGTTCCTCGTCTATCGGACAATAGTCAAGACATGCCGCGAAGAGCTGGTTAGGACGGACGGCAGGATCAACCGGACCGTTGCCTACGTAATCTGCGAGGTAGCCCCATTCCGGTTTCCAGAATGTCGGCTGGAAGTTTTCTTTCACCAGGTCGCGGATCGGAGTCCATTTAGCCACAAACGCGCTGCCTTCAGGGCCATATTTAGCCTCCATGTCGATTGCAAAGCAAAGTGCATTGTACCAGAATGCATTTGTTTCAACCTGATAGCCGGCCCTTTCGGTAACAGGACGGCCATGAACATAAGCATTCATCCATGAAAGAGCAACTCCGTCCATCTGAGCCCAGAGCAATCCGTTAGGATGCATGGTCACTTCTTTCCTGCAGCCCGGGGCATAGCTTTCGATAATGCCCTTGAGTGTCTCGCCATATTTCTTCCACACATGTTTCTCATCAGCTCCGAAGTGGATGTACTGCTGGATTGTGTCGGTAAGTCTGAGCGGGCTCTCTACCTGAGTGGTACGTCTGAACAGACGCTCCTGCTCATCGGCAATGAGATTGTCGAGAATTTTCTCAAATTCTGCCTTGTCACCGTTTGCATAGAGGGTAAGACCAGGAAGTGAGATGATGGTCTCTCTGAGAAGACCTGTCTCAAGCCATGAGAAACCTGCATTGATGCGCTCTTTTCCGTCAACCACGCTCTTGAGCAGGTCTGCATTGCGGACAAGCAGGTCATGGTATGAATAAACGTCTTTTCTCTTCTTGAGATAGTCTGTGAATTTTCTCTTGAGAGTCTTGCTGCTGACTTCATTGACTGAAGATGAGAAGTCTACGGACTCGCCATGATTGAGTTAATTGGCAAAATAAACAGGAAAGAAAAGAATTGCTTTATGAGCTCGGCATGAGGATACAGG
>CAMCIE010000061.1 GCA_945874815.1 uncultured Bacteroidales bacterium | reverse complement strand
CACTGCAATTCTGTCTCCGCCTTTGTCATCAAAGACCGAGTACAATAGACTTCCGTTACCCTTCTGCCCGTCAGAGACGGAGGGACGCACTATGTCAAGACAGTCGAACCGGTTATATCTGGCATTGACGCCATCCTGCATACCTTTATATACATATACACCTGTAACCGTGGTCAGGAATTTTACCATCACGTCAGCATAGTAAATATAGTTATTGCTGTCAGAGAACAACTGGTTGCCGCTCAGTGTGTTGTAAATGTCTGCAAATGATCCGTAGTACGTTCCATTCGTGTGAGTTGCCGCCTGGGATTCTATCACGGCTTCGCTTCCCACGGCAGTATGCACATAAATCCCTACAGTTCCGCATATCTTCGACAATTTTTCACCGGAGTGCCGGTTCGTCACATTCAGAACGACATTGTGCTTGCCTGCACTGTGTTTTGTGGCGGAAGTCACGCTTTTCCGGGAAATCTTGAATGAAGCTCCGGTAGAATAACTGTCCGAAGAGCCCCATGACAATCCGAAAGTTTCACAAGCAAAGCTGAAATCACTCCAAGCCGGAGTCAGTTCGGCACTTATCTGTGACAGGTCGGCATGTGGTACGGGGGCTTCATATTCGAAATCCGAATTTTCATTGATATCTGCCGTGAAACAATTCCTTACGGAAGGGTAGGGGCAAGTACCACTCAAAAACAAGCTGTAATCGTGGATTTTTCCAAAATCTGAAACCTTGACGATATCCGAGAACGGATCTGTCACATGAAGGCTTAAACTCCTGCCAATGACCGAATTGCAGCCGTTAGCCCCCAAGGTTATGCTATATGCCTGCCCGGGCACGATGCTTTCCGCCCCGTCAATCAGCTTCTCTATCCTGAACGTGACATCGGAGTCGGAAGCCGTGGCACTGAACCATCCGGGAAGACTGGAGGCCTTTGGTATCAGCTTCTCAGCAAAAACATCCTTGTTGATTCCTGAAAGAGGACTCATGCTGTTGTCCAGATATTCATAATTGCATGATGCTTCGGCTCCGTCGGGATTCACCGACATGGAACCCAAGCCAAGCCTCAGGACAGGCGCCTGAATATTCATGTCAAGGTCAAGTTTGGACTCTCCCGCACTGCCGGAAATCCTGACCGTTGTCTGTCCGGCATCCAGACCGACAATCATGAATTTGTTGTCAGAAATCCTTGTGACAGAAAGGAGATTGCTGTCATACCCGGACAATATGACCGGCAGGTTCTCCGAAGATATGCCTGATACGGTCATAATGCCTTGCTGGGATACATAGGAAGGGCAAATATCCCATGAGACTGAAATGCCCGATTGTTTGGTGATTGATATGGTTGAATTGTCCGTCAGGCTTCCGTCCCAGGAAACAATTTTGAGAGGGAAGCTTGTTCCCACACTGGCGTTGGAGGCAGCTGTGAAGGTAATGCAGAAATCCTGATTGCCGTTTTCTCCCGTGACAAGGCTGCTTTTGTTCACAGAATATTCAAGCCCTGCTGCTTTCATTCCTGCCTGGTCGAAGACGCAGTTCCAGTCGTCAGGCCTTAGCGACGAATTATTGCCTCTGTTGGTACTGTAATGAACCATTACTTTCTTGGACTGGCCCTGGCTGATTGTGAATGGCCCTCCCACGAATTCCAGAGTACGGCTGTCAGACCAGTCTTCATGTCTTTCTACTTTCCAACTTTTGATGAAGAATCCATTCTCTGTAAAATCCAGGGTCATATTGTATTTGCAATTGCGCTCAATACTGAAATCGGTCGTACTGTCTGCTCCAAGATAATACCTGTATGTGACACCGCCGCTGTATCCGTTGCCGTTGTTTTTCCTTTCAGCATTGAATTCAAGATAGGTACAAAGCCCTGAATAGTCCTTGTCAAGCGTACATATATTCTGGGGAACTTTCCTATAAGGATCGGTATTTCCCGGAAGCAGCTGTCCCTGCATGTTCTCCGGAACATAGAATACCAGGGTCGTATCTTTGAAATAACCGGGCCCGGGTCCCATCTGAGAAGGCTTCAAGCTTCCTTTGTATTCACTGCTGTTGTTCAGGTCTGGATTGTAATCCGAAATATGTGCGGTATCAGACTCAGACAGGGCACGGCTTCCGTGTGAAGAGAAAGGGAACAACCGTGTGTTTGCTTGTCGCAAATAAATGCTTTTGTTGCACAGATTGTATGTAAAGACCGACTGGGACGAAGTGGATGGCAGGCCAGTATGAAGGATTCGTACGGCAAATTTTGCAAATAACCTGTCCAGGCTGATGCGTCCTCCTTGATTTTTCAGATTTTCCAGTTTGCCGCACATGGGGAAACCGTTTGACGCAATCTCGGAATACGATTCCAGTTGCCACGACAGTTCCGGCAGCGCGGATTCACTTGCAGGCATCAGGGATGTCATGTCGCCCATATTCGCGAGAGCATATATATTATATGTCATATCAGCTGCCACGCTCAGTTCCATTGAAGAAAAGCCGTTCGTATAATGACGGCAGTCACGTATAACGCCGCCTTTGTCATAGGCTGCTATCGTAATTTCTGTCAACTTGGTTTCGATTCCGCTTTGGTCGAGGATGCTTTTTGTGTCAATTTCCTGTTCGTTGCTGATTTGTGCAGACAGGCGTATGATCTGTTCCTGCTCAGTTTCAACCGGAGACTCCTGATTCTGCCTGATTTGTTCTTCAACGATGCTTTCCTGGATGCATGACAACAGGCATGCTGCTGCCGCAAATGATGATAATAACCGTTTCATAATCTTGTCTTTAATTGCATCGGCAAAGATTCAAAGTAATATCCGTGTAACGAAAAAATATACGGATAACGACCAAAATCACCCCTGCAGGCATCTACAAGCTCATTTTAGCGGTCAAATTTTGTTTGATTTTGTTGCAAAATCAAACAAAATTTGAGGTAATCATTGGGGAATTCACTAACTTTGGAGCCTATGACAACAGGGAAAATATGATAAATGCCAAAGGAATAGAAAAATCGTTCGGCACGTTGAAGGTGCTCAAAGGTATAGATTTCAATGCCGAAAAATCGGAAGTCGTTTCCATTATGGGGGCTTCCGGAGCCGGTAAATCCACCTTGCTTCAGATTCTGGGTACACTTTCTTCACCTGATGGGGGCAGCCTCTCCATCGACGGAACAGATGTCCTGTCCCTTAAAGGCAAGCAGCTTTCAGAATTCCGTAACAAACGGATCGGTTTCGTGTTTCAGTTCCACCATCTGCTTCCGGAGTTCACGGCGTTGGAAAATGTGATGATTCCGGCGCTCATTGCCAAACGCAGCCGAAAGGAAGCCGAGGCCGCGGCACTCTCCCTCCTTACCGACCTTGGCCTGGCCCAGCGTCAGACTCACAAGCCTTCCGAACTGTCTGGTGGTGAGCAGCAAAGAGTTGCCATAGCAAGAGCCCTGATTAATAATCCGGCAGTTTTGTTTGCGGACGAGCCATCTGGCAATCTCGACAGCCGTACAAAGGAAGAATTGCATAAGCTGTTCTTCACACTGCGTGACAAATATGGTCAGACAATAGTCATCGTAACACATGACCCATCGCTTGCAGCCATGTGTGACAGGTCGCTTTTTATGAAGGACGGTCTGTTTGTGGATAATCCCGAAGCGCTGAAATAATGAGTATCTTCAATTTCAAGAGATTCTCGGTGGCAAATGAGAAATCCGCCATGAAGGTCAACACCGACGGGGTCCTTCTTGGTGCATGGATGGACATTCACCCGGATGACCGCCGGCTTCTGGATGTGGGCACCGGCACCGGAACAATCGCCCTGATGGCGGCACAGAGGCTTATGGACCTCGTCCAGGGAACATCGCCGGAGGTGCCATCGGCGGAGGGTCTGAATCCGGTGGAGGATGTTGTCATTGATGCAGTTGAGATTGACACGGATTCCGCGATTGAGGCCGGAAAGAATTTCAGCAATTCTTCGTGGAGCGATGTGCTGAAGGTGCACAACTGTACTTTCAGCGATTTTCGTCCATGTGGCAAGTATGATTTAATTTTTTCCAATCCTCCATATTTTGATTCATCCCTTCTTGCTCCGGAAAGGCGCAGGTGCGATGCGCGGCATACTTCTTCAGGACTGTCATTCCGTGAGTTGCTTGAATTTGCTTCTGAATATTTGTCCCCGATGGGGAGGATTGCGATTGTACTGCCGTCGGATCAGGAAAATGCCCTGTGCAGGTACGCCAGAATGTGTTCCCTCCATCTTCAGAGGATTCTCCGGGTAAGGACGGTTCCAAAAAAGCAGCCAGGCAGGATTATCGCTGAATTCTCTCCTGTCAGGTCCCTTGAGCCGCGGGAGCTTATGCTCACTATACAAAATGAGGGAAAGTACACCGAAGAGTATCTTTCCCTCACTCATGATTTCTATCTGTTCGCCTGACCGCCTCTTTGTCCGTTTCCGGGTCTTTCATGCAGTCTGTTGATCTGGTGCCTGCGGAAGTTTTCTTCTGCAATGTAGAGCTTTGCAACCTTTTCCAGGGGAAGGACTTTCTTGATACGCTCAGCCGACTGGGAGTCTATTGCACGCTGTCCGTCAATGGCTTGAAGGTATTCATCAAGAAGTTTGGATATTTCTTTATTTGATCTTCCTTCACTTGTCGCCTTCTCAAGTTCCATGAAAGTCTTGAATACTTTCTTGGTAGCTTCATCCTTCTCCTTCCATATCTGATTATAGACAGGCCAGAATACCTGGGCTTCTTCAGGGGTAATTCCCACTTCTGCCGTGAGGAAAGCTATTCTTTCACTCATCATTTTCTGTTTCCAGTCGTCTTTAGGGCCTTGGGCACTTGCTACGCCGGAATTTGCAAAAAAGGCAAAAACCATCATCAGAAAAATGGATGAAATGACTGATTTTGTTTTCATAGTGAATGATGTTAAATTATTCTATCATGTCATGGATATTCTCCGCCGACAGTCCTGTATATATAAGGTATGATACTATGTCCTCATTGCTCAGCTGTGCGTCGGCGGTAGCTGAACTGTAAGTCTGGTACGATGCTGTTGTAATATCCATTCCGGAACAAATGATATAATCTTCCAGACTCATTTCCTGTGCAGGGGTCGCTTTTTTCAGGAAAAATGTTCCCGCAGTTACCATGACAACGAGCATCGCCGCCATGGTAGCCATCGGATAGGCCTTGTGCCAGATGTCGGTTTTCTTCCGCTGTGGGCGTGCTGCTGCGGCCTTGAAGGATTCAAAATATCCCTCAGGTACCTCATAAGGCATTTTTTTCAATTCTTCGTGACTTGAAAGTATGTCAATTCTGTCTTTCATTTCAATATTCCGGTTCTTGTCAATAGATTAGACACAAAAAATATGAAAAGGTTAAAACAATTTTTCCAAATCTTCCTTTATTTTGTTGTAAGCATGGTGATATGATGCTTTCAAAGCCCCCACGGAAGTCTCGGTAATCTGAGAAATCTGCTCATATTTCAGCTCGTCGAAATATCTGAGAGTGAATACAATACGCTGTTTTTCCGGTAGCCTTTGGATGGCTTTGTGCAGCTCCCTTTGCAAGGCGTTTCCATTGAAATAGGCATCTTCGTCAATCCTTCTTTCAAGTATTTCGGTAGCATCCTGAAACGAAACCAAAGCCTTGAATCTTTGCTTGCGAAGATAATTCAGCACTTCATTGGTCGCAATCCGGTATATCCATGTAAATAGCTGCGCATCCCCCCGGAAAGAGGGAAGCGCAGCCCATATCTTGATGAATACATCCTGAAGCAGGTCGTTCGTATCTTCGTGGTTGCAAAGGAAACGGCGGATGTGCCAGTAGAGTCTTTCTGTGTATTGGCTGACAATCTGGTTGATAGCCTCCTCACATGAGCCCTCCTTGTACAACTCTATGATTTCACGGTCTGTCATCAGGCTTGTGATGGATTATTTCCTGGAAATTGCTTTCTTGGCAGCCTCTGCAATGTGAGCTGAATCCATACCATATTCTTTCAGAAGACCGGCAGGAGTACCGCTCTGACCAAACTTGTCACCTCCGTTGATGAACTCAAGAGGTGCAGGATAGTTGCACGCAAGAACTCCGGCAATCAGTTCACCAAGACCTCCGCATACATTGTGCTCCTCAGCGCAAACGGCAGCTCCTGTCTTTTTGATGGAAGCCAGCACAGCTTCAGTGTCAAGAGGCTTGATGGTGGCAATGTCGATCACTTCAGCTGAAATCCCCTCTGCCTCAAGCATTTCGGCTGCTCCTATAGCCTCCCATACAAGGTGTCCGGTCGCGAAAATTGTCACATCCGAGCCTTCGTTCATGCAGATTGCCTTGCCGATGACGAATTCCTGGTCTTCAGCAGTGAAGTTAGGCCATGACGGACGGCCGAACCTGAGATATACCGGGCCTTCATATTTTGCTGCAGCGATGGTTGCTGCCTTTGTCTGGTTGTAGTCACAAGGGTTGATGACCACCATTCCCGGAAGAGCTCTCATAAGAGCGATGTCTTCCATTGTCTGGTGAGTGGCTCCATCCTCACCTAAGGTAATGCCTGCGTGGGACGATGCAATCTTCACATTGGTGTTTCCATAAGCCAATTCCTGTCTGACCTGGTCATAAACACGGCCGGTTACGAATTCTGCAAATGAGCCTGCAAACGGAATCTTTCCTGTCAGGGCAAGGCCTGCTGCCGTTCCGATCATGTTTGCTTCAGCAATTCCGCACTGGAAGAATCTTTCCGGGAATTCCTTGACGAAAGCATCCATCTTGAGTGAGCCTATAAGGTCTGCGCAAAGAGCCACGACTCTTTCGTCCTGCCTTCCTGCTTCAAGAAGTCCGGCTCCGAAACCGCTGCGAGTGTCCTTGTTTCCTGTATTGGTATATTTTGTTGCCATTTTGTTGTCGATTCTTGGTTAAACGATTAGTAATCACCGAGTGTTTCCTCAAGTTGAGCAAGAGCCTCGTCGCACTGTTCCTGTGAAGGAGCTTTTCCATGCCATTTATGTGTACCAGCCATGAAGTCAACTCCATGGCCCATGTCGGTGCGGAACAGAATCATGACCGGCTTCTCTTTTCCAGCTTTTTCATCAGCCTGCGCAAATGCATCGAGGATTGCATTGAAATCGTGACCGTCGGCAACGATGGTCTCCCACCCGAATGCCTTCCATTTTCCTTCGAGGTCACCCATGCCGGCAACGTCATCAACGCGGCCGTCAATCTGCTGGCCGTTCCAGTCAATCATTCCGATCAGGTTGTCAACTTTATGATGAGCCGCGAACATTGAAGCCTCCCATATCTGTCCCTCTTCGCACTCTCCGTCACCCATCATCACATAGACTTTGTTGCCATCCTTGTCAAGTTTCTTTCCAAGGGCGGCACCTATTGCCACGGAAAGTCCCTGTCCGAGAGATCCTGAAGGCTGGAAAATGCCTGGCAGTCCTTTCTCAACACAAGGATGTCCCTGGAGTCTTGAACCGAACTGCCTGAATGTACCAAGCTCACTTACAGGGAAATAGCCTGCTCTGGCGAGGACTGAATAGTAAACGGGGGTTAGATGTCCTGCGGAGATAATGAACATGTCCTGTCCCTTGCCTTCCCTGGTCCACTCCTGTGGATTTTGTTTCATTACGTTGAAATAGAGTGCAGTAAGGAAGTCGGCACTACTCATCGATCCGCCCGGATGTCCGGA
>CAMCIE010000060.1 GCA_945874815.1 uncultured Bacteroidales bacterium | reverse complement strand
GGTACGCGTGCGCAGATTTCTTCTGAGATTGGTTCTCCTTTGAGATAGGATTCGCTGGTAATCATCATCTTACGAGCATCTATGAAATTGGTTCTGATGCCTTTGGCATTCATTGCGAAGCAGATGATGGTCGAAGAAAGAATCTCTCCGTTTGAGATGATGACAGCTTTATTCCTGTCTGAAAGTTCGCCAAGAGCGCAGACTGCACCGACAAGGTCGGCGAGAGAGTCGCAGATTTCATTTACTCTGGTCTCTGCCTGTTCACACAGAACCGGGCTCTGTTCCAGCAGTTCCCTTACAAGATTGATGTGCCTTGTACGGACCTGAGCAAGAAGCTCTTCAGTCTGGACCTTGTTCTTTGACGCAGCTGCATCTGCAATCTTGTAAAGGAGGTCTGTCACTTTTGACAATGCGGACACTACTACTACCGGTTTCTGGTCAAGTTTACCACCCACGATGAAGATGGTGCGGGTGATTGCTTCAAAGTTGGCGACGGATGTGCCGCCGAATTTCATTACTATCATTTGTTGTCTATTTGTTAATTATTTCATACATTTTCACATAATTGGCTATGGCCTGTTCAAGGTCTGCCACAGTAACGAACTCGCGCGAAGTGTGTGCCACAAGGATTGAGCCAGGGCCGCACAAGCATCTTTTCTGGAAGTTGGTCAGCTGAGGGGCATCACTTCCGAATGCAACAGGCTTGGCATCAAAGCCTTCCAGCACCTCATAACGGGTGGGAGCGTCTCCGCCGAAGGCTTCCACCTTCATTGCCTTCTGCCATGGGGCCACGTCCTTGGCAACCAAATCAGCTCCATCTGCAGCATGTCTCCTTCCGAATCTGAGACGGGCATCCTCCCCTGCCATGTTTTTCATCACATTGCTCACCATCTGGTCGGAAGCAAAGGTCGTCCTGAAATAAACACGACAGCTCAACTTTTCACTCAATATGTTCTGAGGATTGTCGCTGAGGAGCTTCCCTATATTCCATGTAGTGGGGCCAAGTATCTCATCTTCAGGGAATTCAACAGACCTGAGGGCATTAACAAAGTCATTGAACATCAGGATGGCACTCTCCCCTTGCGAAGGATAACCAGAATGGGCAGCCTTTCCTGTAAATGTCACTTCGAATGATTTCGTGCCTTTGCTTGCAGATGCCATGGCATTGTCCGTCGGTTCGCCGACGATCACCCACTCAGCACCCGGATGAACTTGCCTGAAAGCCTTGGCCCCGAAAGAGCCAGTTTCCTCACCGGACAGGAGCAGAAGACCAAAGCCATCATGACCTTCCTTTTCCAGACGCAGACATGCCTGATACATAGAAAAAATCTGCCCCTTCGCGTCACATGTGCCCCGTCCTCTGAATTCCAGGATGTTTCCTTCAGTATCTCTCTCAATTGAAGGCAGGATATAAGGCGGTACAGTGTCCAGATGGGTGCAGAATATCACTTTGGGCTCTCCCCAGCTCAGAAGCAGGTTCTCCTGCTGCCGGTATCCTTCGTCGCAGGACATCGATTCCACAGGGAACCGCTCAATCCTGCATCCGGGACTGACAAGCCTATGTGCCAGATAATCAGCGAATTCCCCCTCCTTTCCGGTGGTGGAATCCACATTGAGCATATCTATGAAAAGTTGTATATCCATATTTCAAACCACAAAAAAGGCAGTCTCACAAAGGGGACTGCCTTATATTGCTATAATTCAATTTATCGAACCATATTGACAACAAAATCCCCAAACAGAATATAATCCTGTTTTATGCACTTGGAATTGCGTTTGGAGAAAGTCATCTTATACATTTTCTTTTACAACCTACAAATTTATGAAACTTGCGGCATAATTACAAATATTTTTATTCGGGGATATTTATGTTCCCTGTTCAGCGGTTCCTGACAAGGGCGAGGTCTGCCAGTACGATGGCCGTCATTGCCTCCACCACCACCGGAGCCCTCAGGGCAAAACATACATCATGCCTTCCCGGAACGGAGAGTACATCGGGAGCATCCTTGGCCACATTCCATGTCGTTTGTTCCTTGCGTATGCTTGATGTCGGTTTGAATGCCACCCTGAAAACCACAGGAGCACCATTGGAAATTCCTCCGTTCACTCCGCCGGCTCCGTTCTTCAGCGGCGTCATATCCTCTCCTAAAGGGTCATTATGCTCAGAGCCTTTCATTCTTGCCGCCCCGAAACCGTCTCCGAACTCAATTCCACGGACTCCGGGGATTGCAAAAACAGCATGGGAAATCATGGATTCCACACTGTCCCAGAACGGTTCGCCATATCCTATGTCAAGACCTTCGACCTTGCACTCAACGATGGCACCAAGAGAGTCACCTTCGCGGATCGCCTGGTCAAGGGCATCCTGCCATTTGTCTGAATCTGACTTCGGAATGCCTCCAAGTTCGGTTATTTCTGCCTGAATGCCATTGATTTCCACATGAGTCTGATCTGAAGCCGTTGCTGCTGCAAGAATTTTCCTGGCAACTGCTCCGGCTGCCACAACAGGCAGTGTGATACGTCCTGAGAAATGTCCGCCTCCGCGATAATCATGGAAGGAAAACCATTTCACGGCTGCGACTACGTCTGCATGACCGGGACGCGGCATATCGAGCAGTATGCTGTAATCCTTGGACTTTGTGTTGGAATTGTTGAAAAGTATGGCAAGCGGGGCTCCTGTAGTATAGCCCTGATAGACTCCGCTGACTATGCTTGGCTGGTCTGCCTCGATTCGCGGGGTGGTGCCTTTGGCTCCGCTTTTCCTGCGGAGGATGTCGGCCATCAGGTCTTCTTCCGACAACTGGATTCCGGCAGGCACGCCGTCCAGGACGATGCCTATCTGAGGTCCGTGAGATTCTCCGAATATGCTGACGCGGAAATTTCTTCCAAAAGTATTCATTGCTTCAAATGTTTCGTATGTTTGTTCCGGCCCGTTGGTCGGGCCCCGTTGCAAGTTTCAAGTTCAGGCGAGGGCTGAGGTAAAAGTTTCAAAGAAATCCGGGAATGATTTGCCCACGCACAGGCAGTCATCAATCTCTACCGGACTGTCTGCCCCGAGTTCCGCCACTTTCAATGCCATCGCCATCCTGTGGTCATGGTGAGAGGTGAATTTGCCTCCTTTGAGCAGTCCCGGGCATTTGGTAGCGGTTTGGGAGGATCCCGCATGGGCCAAAAGGCGCTGAGCAAGCGTATATCCCTCAATTACAAGCACATCCCCCTCGACAGATGCATTCACTCCCATCTTTGTGAGCATCTCCAGGATTGCTCCCGCCCTGTCACTTTCCTTATTTGACAGACGGCCCACTCCTGCAATCCGGCTGGTTCCGCTGCAGAACGCAGCAAGAACGGATATAATCGGGAAGAGGTCCGGGCAATTGGATGCATCCACTTCAAATGCATTGAGCGGTGCCCTTTGGGCGGTGATGCGGCCAGTCTTTCCGTCTGTCTGCGACAGGCTGGCTCCGGCATCCATCAGGATGTCCATGATGGACAGGTCTGCCTGAAGTGAAGTTGTATCCAATCCGTCTATTTCCACTTTTCCAAAGAGCGACCCAAGGACAAGGAAATTGGCAGCTGCGCTCCAGTCACCCTCAAGGTCAATGTCTGCGGCTTTGTATTTCTGACCGGCTTTAATCTTGAATACCAGTTCCGTACAAAGAGACCAGTCTCCGTCAGACTCCAGGAAGTCGCGTCCTCCGAGCATCTCGTTGGCTATCTTGATTCCGAATTTCTTGAGTACCTCCAGGGTTATGAACATATATGGAATGCTCTTCGGTCCTGTCACGGTCAGGGTCGAGTTCTTCTGACCGAAAGGCAAGGCCATCAGCAGGCCTGAAATAAGCTGCGAGCCATGTTTTCCTGACACTTCCGCTTTGCCACCTGAAAGGGAGCCGTGAATGGCCAAAGGGACTTTGACCGCTGCAAGGTCTTGGTTTTCAGGGGCTTCATTGGTCAATGACGAGCCGAAAGCCTGCATGATTTCCAAAGCACCTGTCAGAGGGCGTCCCAAAAGGGTTTTCTCTCCTTTGACCAGTATATCTCCGTTTGTAAGCTGGGCAAGGAGAGGAATCATCATCCTGGTGAGCAGGCCTGATTCGCCAACAAAGAGTTCGGACAGGTCAAGTGAGCCAAGTGATGCGGATATTCCTTTGATTGTCAACTCATTGCCATTGCGCTCAACTTCTGCTCCCAGTGCTCTGGCCACATTCAAGGCTGCCTCATTGTCCCCGCATGAAGAATAACCGCGCAGATGCGAGACTCCGTCGGCAAGAGCAGCCGCAATAATCGCTCTCTGGGCATAACTCTTTGAAACAGGCATCTTTACAGCATTGATTGTTTCAAGCGTAAGGGTATCAGAAAGTTTTCTGCCGCCGAAGCAGAAATTTCCGTACAAAGTCTGTTTCATCAGTGCAGCCGGCCATTGTCCGGGAGCTGCCGCATCTTCTTCCGTAAGAGCCGCATACGTATATGGTGAACCGAGGGCAAGGCAGTCCATACGTGTCTGGCTGCCTGCTTCTCCCATGCAGAATGCAATCAGACGGCCTTTTGCCCCATATTTCTGATACAGAGACATGACGCGTGTGCAGTCCTCGGTGGAAGATGCCGTAGTGACCATTTTCACGATGTCTGCTCCGTGGAAACGGCATTTGTCAACCATGGACTCCAGTTCTTCGGTTGAAGCGGTGCGATTGAAGTCATGGTACGAACGGATGAATACAGTTCCGTTTTCATGGGCGCACTGGCGTACTCTTTTGGACATTTGCTTGGGTGCTTCTATTTCCACGTCAACATACCTCGCACCGGCCTCCACTGCCCTGCAAAGGCGTTTTTCAGCCATCTGGGCAGCTCTGATCTGACGGCTTTCTTCTGTAAGATTCCCGTCAGACAGGCTTGGCTCGGTCCTGATGAGCGTGTCTATCCTGCACGTTGCGACCAGAGGGACATCTGACGAGAAGCATTCGTCTATCTGTGCCATTGTCATCTTGCATGAATCCAGCCTTATTTCAGCCATTTCACACTGACGGAGGATATCAAGCACGTCTTCAAAACTCTTGTTCTGTATGGTTGTACAAATCATATTCTATTTCATTAATTCCGCAACGTGGGTTGCAGTAAGGTCAAGGGTAATTACATTTCCGATGGACAGCGGCAGGACAAAATGGATGATTCCATCCTCGGCTTTTTTGTCCTTTTTCATGATTGGTGCCATCTCCTCTATTGTGAACGGACAGTCAACCGGCATCTTGCAAGCACGGAAATCGGCTTCCAGAGTTGCTGCGAGCCCTTTTTCCACAATAATATCTTCGTTTTCTGCCGAAACGGCTTCTGCAAGACGGGCAGCCATAATTATTCCCATCGACACGGCTTCTCCATGGGTGATGTCGTATTCCGGAGCTTGTGACCCGGCCTGCGAAGGTGTCATTTCTTCTGCCCTTCGGCGCGCAAGTGTTTCGATGGCATGGGCGAAGGTATGACCGAGATTCAGTAGCCTCCTGCGTCCCTTCTCGAATTGGTCGCATGAAACCACTTCTGCCTTGACGCGGGCTGCGGCTTCAATCAGTTCTTCGAGAGATGCGATATCATTGTTGTCTGAAGATATATAGTCGCAGGCTTTGGCATAGTTGCCGTTATCGCTGATTATGAATGTTTTGAGCATTTCCGCAGCTCCGGACAAGAAATCTCGCCTCGGAAGGCTTTGCAATACATGAGGGTTCAGATAAGTGAATTCCGGCTGTCTGATAATCCCGAGTATGTTCTTGTATTTATCAAAGTTAACCCCTGTTTTACCTCCTATTGCTGCATCTACCTGGGCAAGCAGGGTGGTAGGGACATAGGCGAAACTGACTCCGCGTTTGTAGATTGAAGCCGCAAATCCTGTCATGTCTGTGGTGATGCCCCCTCCGATTGCCAGAACCAATGCATCTCTGTCTGCTCCATTTTCAAGCAGCCAGGTGCATATTTCCAGTACGGTGTCCATGACTTTGCCCTGTTCTGATGCATTAATTGTCAGCACAGGTATGCCTCTGGCAGCCAATCCATTGGCCATTGAGCGCAGGAATGAGGATTTATCCAGGACATTGCCGTCAGCTACTGCAAAGATATGCTTGTATTGCCCCAGGGCAGCCATCAAGGCATTTCCAGATGGATCGGATTCGGTAATTATGTTGCAGATTCCTGTATTTTCCATGGCAGATATATGCTGATTTCAGGTTTATTTTTAAACGAATCTCGCAAATATAATAATTTTGGATTAAAGATGTTGACCATATTTCAATTTGTTGGTAACTTGCGCTGCTTATGAAAAAGAGAACATTCACATTATATTTAGTCATGGGGCTGATGGCAGGCAGTATTTGTTGTCATGCAGCTTCAAAACCCATAAAGATATGGGACAAACATGGCAAGGGACGCAAATCTGTCGTGATGACTGCTTATCCATCAGACGCAGATACTGCAGCAACGGCTGTGATTGTCTGTCCCGGTGGCAGCTATTTCTGGCTTGACAAGAAAAACGAAGGGCACGATGTTGCCCGTTGGCTCAATTCCAAGGGCCTTGCTGCATTTGTCCTGGAATACAGGGTAGCCGGAGCGTTCAATTTTCCCTGTCCATCAAGATACCTTTATAACGGAAACAGGTTCCCAAGAATGCTGGAGGATGTCCAGAGGGCTATTTCATTGGTGAGATCCAATGCTCAGGAATATGGCATTGATACGGATTGTGTTGGTGTGATGGGATTTTCTGCCGGCGGTCATCTGGCAATGATGTCGGCAGAGTTCTGCTCTGATGAGTTTCTTGCATCAGAAGGTTATAGTGTGAACGTACCTTTGAGACCGGACTTTGTTGTTCCCATCTATCCTGTTGTTACAATGACCGACAAAAGATATGTTCACAGACGTTCAAGGAGAGGTTTGATGGGAGATACGCAGATGTACAATGCTGCTCTTCGTGATTCTCTGTCACTTGAAAAGCATATCCCTGATGATTGTTGTCCTGTGTTTCTTGTGAACAGCATAGATGACAAGGTAGTAGATTACCACAATTCGGTTATTCTTGATGAGGCACTCAGCGAGAAAGGAATACCTCATGAATATCATCAGTTCCCGGCAGGGGGACATGGTTTCGGTGTCAAGGAAATTGAGTATAACGGTGAAATATTCGACTGGAAACCATTTTTCATTAATTGGCTCAACAAGATACGCAAATAACAAAAACACCCTGACATCGTAAGATATCAGGGTGTTCAAAAAAAGTGGCAGCTACCTACTCTCCCACCTGGTGGGGCAGTACCATCGGCGATGGTGAGCTTAACTTCTCTGTTCGGAATGGGAAGAGGTGGATCCTCACCGCTATAACCGCCACAGTATGTCAATTGAGAGAGTAACTCTCACATCCCTCGCGGAATGTCTTCGATTCTAATCCATAACTTCATGATTGCCGTCCAAGGCTGTCACTACTTTTTTTCTGGCTTATTCTTCTTATACATCTCTTATCACCGTCATTCAACTGACCGTCGCGAAAAAGACGTATCCGATACGGAAGAAGATTTCGGGCTATTAGTACAGGTCAGCTTTGACATTACTGTCTTTACACTTCCTGCCTATCAACGTGGTGGTCTCCCACGACCCTCATTGAAGTCTCATCTTGAAGATGGCTTCGCGCTTAGATGCTTTCAGCGCTTATCCTAA
>CAMCIE010000059.1 GCA_945874815.1 uncultured Bacteroidales bacterium | reverse complement strand
CAAGTTCAGCCAGCAACTGGGCTTCCGTTTTCAGAATCGGAAAGTCGAACTGTGCGACCAGAGGCTCGTACATCCATGGCGAGCCTTTCCTGTAGTCGTAATTGAATTTCGGACTCCTTGGCATCAGGAATACCAGGAGGATAAAAAGGCAGATCAGCGGGACATATACCCTGAATCTGCGTGGGAAATTCATCTTTTCCATAATAACAACAACTTACGGATGGTACCGCATTGGCATATAATCAAATACATCGGACAGGTAGGCCTCGATGCCGTTGCAGCACATCAGCTGGACGAACCTGCGGGCGGCGACAAGGGTATCGCTGCTTCCGCTCACGGTCACGACAATCTCCCCACGGTACACCACGACCGACATTGCGAAGGCCTGTTTTCCGGAAGGAATCACCGGATAAAAATCAGTTATCAGCCTCTGCATGCTGTCCGGCAGGATGGTATTCCCTACCCTGCACACGCTGTATGTGGACATTGATGCTCGGTCTTGCAGCATCTTTGCCACCCTTGACTTGCATTGTTCCAGCGAGGTGCTCATATCCACAGCCTCTATGCTCTGGTCGCTTGTCCTTTCGGCGCTATATGCAAGGGCATCGGTTTTAAGTTGGGCTTCAAGAAGTTTCTTCTGGCTCATCAGCACTGTATTGTACGGATAATCAGAGAGTTTCCTGTTGTATGCCAGATAAACCGGTGTGCAGAACGGGCGAAGCGAAGCGGCCGGGAAATATGGTCTGAGGTTCACCATAATCGATGCCACAACGTATCTTCCCTCGGATTCCTGCTCCGTGTACATTTCGGACACTGCCTGGGAGAAGAATGGGGCGATGTATGTCACCGGGTTGCGTGAGATGTCCTCGAAGCCCTTGCCCAGTTTGGCCAGTGGTATGCGTACGGTGGCTACGACGTCATTTTCGCTGGTTTTCTCATTTGGACGGATTGCATCAGCATCCATGTACCATACCGGGCGGGATGCCGGGATGTCCTGAAGGCGGTCCATCGGGTCGTCGCCTTCTGCCGGGAAGAATGATCCGGACATGAGTTTGATGGTGCCGTCGTTCTCCACAGGGTAACCGCAAAGTTCGAAATATCTGAACAGGACTGACTTTACGAAGGTCATCATTCCGTATTCGTCCGCAAGGGCTTTGTGGAAATCAAAATATACGGTCTTGTGGGTGTAGGATACCTTGAACAGATATCCTCCCAGCTCCGGGTCGCCGAAGCATGATGGTTGGTCGGGGTCATTGGCCTGGAAGAGTTTCAGAGGACCTTTTGCCGGCTCGAACACATATTTATCGCCTTGGGGCACTGCACACACTGCCATCTGTGGGAAGCGTACAAGTGCCTGATTCATAGTTTCTTCCAGGATAGCGGGCTGCAAATGCATAGTCAGTGCCGCCACTATGCGTGACGACACTGATGATGCAGCACTGTCGCTGTAAAGGTATGGCCGTCCGCAAACGGACGGTTCAAAAAACATGTTTTCCAATGCTTTTTATGGTTTTTCTATTTGATAGCCATGTCAACGATGTCTCCGTCTGGAGCGTCGTATTCTCCGGCATCAAGTTTTGCACGTACTTCGGTGAATGCTTTGAGTGTATATTCAACGTCCTCCATCGAGTGAGCTGCTGTGGAGATGATCCTGAAAATGATCATACCCTTAGGGATGACAGGATAAACCACAATAGAGCAGAAGATTCCGTAGTTCTCACGAAGATCAACGGCAATCTTGGATGCCTGTCCTACACCGCCTTTGATCTGTACAGGGGTCACGCAAGCCTCTGCAGGGCCGATTTCAAAGCCAAGGTTGCGGAAGCCGTCCTGAAGGGCGCGTGTGATGTCGAAGAGTTTCTTGCGCAGACGGTCTCCTTCTTCGCTTCGGATAATCTCGAGTCTCTTGAGTCCTCCTTCCACGAATGCCATAGGGAGGGATTTAGCATAGATTTGAGAGCGCATGTTGAAGCGGAGGTAGTTGATGATGGAGCGTGGTCCTGCCACGAAGCCTCCGATTGATGCCATTGACTTTGCGTATGCTCCGATATAGAGGTCGATGTCATCCATGACTCCGAAATGCTCTGATGTTCCTCTTCCGGTAGGGCCCATGTTGCCGAATCCGTGTGCGTCGTCGATGAGGATGCGGAAGTTGTATTTTTTCTTGAGTTCAACGATTTTGTCGAGGAATCCGAGTGCTCCGGTCATTCCGTAAACTCCTTCTGTGATGAGGAGGATGCCGCCGCCTGTTTCTTCGCAGAGCTTGGTTGCTCTCTGGAGGGTTTTCTCGCAGCTTTCATAATCGTTGTGACGGTAGGTCATACGTTTACCCATGTGGAGGCGTGCTCCGTCGATAAGACATGCGTGAGCCTCTGAGTCATAGACGATTACATCGTGACGGTCCATGAGGGCGTCAATCACTGAGAGGATGCCCTGGTATCCGAAGTTGAAGAGGAATGCATCTTCCTTGCGCTCGAAATCAGCGAGTTCTCTTTCAAATTTCTCGTGGAGTGAGGTGTGGCCAGTCATCATACGGCTACCCATAGGGTATGCAAGACCCCATTTTGCAGCTGCTTCAGCATCAGTTTTGCGGACTTCCGGATGGTTGGCAAGGCCAAGGTAGTTGTTAAGGCTCCAGCAGAGAACGTCCCTGCCCTGAAATTTCATGTGCGGGCCGAGTTCTCCCTCAAGTTTCGGATACATGAAGTAGCCGAAGGCCTTTGATGCATACTGGCCCAGAGGACCCATTGAATTCTTTTGAATTCTCTCGAAAATATCAGTCATAACTGTATGGTTTAGATATATTTAGTTTTTTCATTAATAAGATGTCATTTCGACTGAGCGATGTCGTGTCATTTCGACTCTTATTTATTTTGTCATTTCGACTGAGCGATGTCGTATCATTTCGACTCTTACTTATTTTGTCATTTCGACTGAGCGAAGCGAATGGAGAAATCTACGCATCAATATTGGCATAATGCGCATTCTGCTCAATAAACTCACGACGAGGCGGCACATCATCACCCATCAGCATGGAGAACGTCCTCTCAGCCTCCGCAGCATTGTCAATGGTAATCTGACGAAGCAACCTCTTGTTAGGATCCATGGTAGTGGAAGCAAGCTGCTCCGCACTCATCTCACCAAGACCTTTGTAACGCTGCACATACACGCCCTGCTCCGAGCCCTTTCCAAGCCTGAGGGTAGCCTCCTTGCGCTGAGCCTCAGTCCAGCAATATACTTCCTCCTTGCCTTTCTTCACAAGATAGAGCGGCGGAGTGGCAAGATATACATATCCGTTCTTGATGAGGTCGATCATATAACGGAAGAAGAAGGTAAGAATAAGCGTTGCGATATGGCTTCCATCGACATCGGCATCGGTCATGATTATGACCTTATGATAACGCAACTTACTGAGGTTAAGCGCCTTGCTATCTTCTTCAGTACCAACGGTCACGCCCAGGGCAGTGTAGATGTTGCGGATTTCCTCGCTGTCGAACACCCTGTGCTCCATCGCTTTCTCCACGTTCAGAATCTTACCCCTCAGAGGCAGGATGGCCTGAGTCAGACGGTCACGACCCTGCTTTGCAGTACCGCCTGCGGAATCTCCCTCGACAAGGAAGAGCTCGCATTTCTCAGGATTCCTTTCAGAGCAGTCAGCCAGTTTTCCAGGCATTCCGGCACCTGACATGACGGTTTTCCTCTGCACCATTTCACGGGCCTTGCGGGCTGCATGACGTGCGGTTGCTGCCAGAATCACCTTCTCGACAATCATCTTTGCCTCACGCGGATTTTCCTCAAGATAAGCCTCAAGAGCAGCTGCAGTTGCCTGTGACACAGCCGATACAACTTCTCCGTTACCCAGCTTCGTCTTGGTCTGTCCCTCGAACTGAGGCTCGGCAACCTTCACTGACACCACTGCAGTAAGTCCTTCACGGAAGTCATCCGCTGCAAGGTCGAACTTCAGTTTTGCGAGCAGGCCGTTCTTGTCGGCGTAGTTCTTCAGAGTCCTTGTAAGACCCATCTTGAAGCCCTGAAGGTGTGTACCTCCTTCTATCGTGTTGATATTGTTTACGTAAGAATAAATTTTCTCGGTATATCCGGTATTGTACTGGAGGGCTATCTCAATCGGAATGATTTTGTCGGTTTCAAGGCAAATCGGCGACTCGATAAGCTTCTCTGCACCTGCATCCAGATATTCGACGAACTCTTTCAGACCGTCCTTTGAATAGAACACATCGTTCCTGTAGTGCTTGGTTTCGAGTTCGTTTCCGTTCTCGTCCAAGTCAGGGACCATGTTCCTTTTGTCTGTAAGTGAAAGACTTATACCCTTGTTCAGATATGCAAGCTCACGAAGACGGGCTGCAAGGGTGTCGTATTTATAGGTAGTTGTCACCTGGAAGATTTCCGGATCCGGATGGAAGGTGACTATTGTTCCGGTGTCTTCGGCTTCGCCTACAACTGCAACCGGTTTGAATGGTTTTCCTTTAGAATATTCCTGTACGAAGACTTTGCCTTCCCTGTGGATTTCTGCTTTCAGGTAGTCTGACAATGCGTTCACGCAGGATACGCCGACTCCGTGCAGACCTCCGGACACTTTATAGCTGTCCTTGCTGAATTTTCCTCCGGCATGGAGAACTGTGAGGACGACTTCGAGGGCGGAACGATGCTCCTTTTCGTGCATTCCGGTCGGGATTCCTCGACCGTTGTCCTTCACTGTAATGGAATTATCTTCGTTGATATATACTTCAATATGTGTACAATAACCGGCCAAAGCCTCATCGATACTGTTATCGACAACCTCATACACAAGGTGGTGAAGGCCTCTCTCTCCTATGTCACCGATATACATCGAAGGCCTTTTTCTGACGGCCTCAAGTCCTTCAAGCACCTGAATGCTGTTGGCGGAGTACTGCTCCGCCGCTGTATTGTTGATTGTTTCTTCGCTCATTTGAGTTTTTTCTCCTTTTATTATAAACAAACGGACAAATTTAGCAATTTTTCTTGGATTATGGTCCGATATCCCTATAAATTCACACAAATGCCGATGGTTCCGCTGATACCGCCTTCAGCATAAAGAGGGCTTCGGAGGATGGACATATTCAACAGATTTCCTCCCCTGCCCCAAAGGGAAATTTTCCGGTTTATGACATATTCCAGATTCACTCCAAGGTCGGCCCATCCCGGAACTACGGTACTGTCGCTGGCTCTGGCAGTGGACCATCCGCAATCCACACCGGCAAAAATCCTTCTTTTCCAATTGTAGGTCACGCCGGCCTCTCCCTGGAAGGCCGCTGGTTTGAGAAGACCGTTCACAGGTTCTTTCATCCATGTATAATTATAGGTAGTGGAAAGGTTGAAGTCCACGGACTCGGTATTGAGATTGCAGTCCAGGCTTGCAAAGGCACTCTGGCATGCGCAGTAACCGGCATAAGGGAGCAAAAGTGTTCCAGCCTCAGTTTTGGTTTCATGCAACCCGCTGAGCATCATGTTCTTGTAGTTGACATATCCTCCTCTGAGGTGGTATCCGAACCATGATGTTATGCGTCCTTCAAAGCCGAGGGTGGCAGAGACTCTTTCAATGGAATTGTCCAGCAGGGCTGCACCTTTTGCCCAGCTGAGGTCCGCATGTCTGTCTTGCCTGAGGATTGCTGACAAGGTGTTGAGTTTTTCTCCTCCTCCGACATGGATATATGCTTTCATGGCATCTGGAATGGCTATCACAGAGAGAGTTACGTCAGGATAGACATACTGTCCCCTGGTCTGGAAGAGTTCTCCTTCCTTTAACGGGATGATAGCGCTTACCCTCACTCCGAGGTCGAAGTTCCAGCGTCCGAGGCTGAGAGCATAATGCGGGGTGAGGCTGAAATTTCCTGCCGAGGCCTCTGCTGCTCCTGTGTAGAAGGCCATGTTCACTCCTGCGTCGAAGAGCAGGTTGCCGGATGTCCCGAATACCTGGCCAAGGCGGGCATCCACTCCGATCAGGTGCTCATTTGTTCTTGCATAAGATTCGAGGTTCATCCTGTCATCTGCAAACCGGTATGCGGCTTTGATGTCATACAGGAAATATTCCTCTTTTTCCGATTTTGATGATACGCCGATATTCACGTCGAGGGCATTGAATTCTCGTTTGCGGATCCAGTCATTCTGGGCGATTCCGTAATATGCCGCGCCAAAGTCGAGTCTGCCTTTTAGCCAGTCGTAACGCAGGTCCGCCCCGGCGTTTGAGAGGCAGTCGTATCCGAAATTCTTGTTGCCATTATAGGCAAGTTTCTTCAGTCCGCCACCCTGTTCTTCAGGCTGCATTTCTCTGTAATTGCCAATGAATGAGCGATGATTCGCATATATGTCCAGCCTGAGTCTGTCCATCTGCACCGGGCTCCATACGAGGTCGAGTTCCGGATGAAGTTCATATCCGGCTCCTGCCCTGAGGTAGAATTTGCCAGGTCTTCTAACCGACTGAACCGGTGTCATGGAGAGTCTGTACGGATTGAATTCATAAGATCCCTTATATGGGGTTTCGAAAACCGAGTAGTCGAAATCCAGGTCGAATCTGGTCAGTGAATCCGGCACTGACATTGAGAGTTGCGGCTTATGGGCCTCGAGGAGTTTTCCTTCATAAGTTCTTCTGACTTCCACTGTCGGATCCAGATTCTGGGCGCTGGCAAGACCCGTTGCAAAAAGCAGCATGGCTGCCGGCAATATCATATATATTTTTCTCATAATCATTTACTTGCTTCTGTGAAACCTGGCTATTGCTGATTCAATTCTGTTTCGTCAAGTTTTTTCAGTCTCATCATAATGTTGTCAATAACATCGTCGCCTGCGCCTTCGCTCTTGTATCCGTCGCGGACGCTCTCGAAGGTTGCGCGTGCCTGTCTGATCTGGCCGCTTTCAACGAATGAGTCGCCCAGGACTATGAAACTCTTGGCAAGCCAGTAGTTCTGAGGTGAGCCTGAGTCTGCAAATGCATAGACCTTGGTCTGGACGTCTTCGAATCTTCCGCTGTCGTAGCAGTCCAATATGATAAGGTAGGCTGCTTCCGCACCGTAAGCAGATTTTGTATCTGCGGAGAGTCTTTCAAGGATTGCGAAGGCTTCATCCCTGCGGCTTGATGCAAGATAGGATTTGGCCTTGATATATTCGGCTTCTTCCTTGAGGTCTTTGTCGCAGCGCGGGTCTGCCATGAGGTTGTCGGCGCTCTTTATGCTTTCGTTCACTTTATGGCCTCTGTAAGCCGAGCGCATCATTCCTGTGAGGGCTTCGAATGTATTTGATTCGAGTTTTGCCGATGCAAGGAGTGATGAATATGCACCATACGCTTCGTCCCAGTGCTCAAGCTTGTATGAGATTGAAGCGAAGTTCAGCATGGAGAGTTCCACGAAGGAGCCTTCTCCGCCTTCGATTACGCGTTTGTAGCAGTCGCAGGCCTGTTCGCTCTTTCCGAGGTGCTTGTATGACTCGGCCATGTAGAAATCTGCTTTGTAAACGTATTGCCCGTCAGGATATTTGTCGGTGTATTTCTTCAGTGCTACCAAGGCTTTCTGATAGTTTTCCGAGAGGAAAATCTGCTCAGCGGAGTTGAATATCATGCTTTCCTTTTCATCTTCGGTCTTGGTTGCTCCCTTGCCGATGCTGTCGATGTAGGCGAGGTATTCTTCCGGAGTGTTTCTGGTCTGGTAGATTGATTCGATTGCA
>CAMCIE010000058.1 GCA_945874815.1 uncultured Bacteroidales bacterium | reverse complement strand
CTACTCGGACCTCGCAAAGATTTACGAGAAGGCAGTACAGCTTCCGGACGGAGGTTCAATCACCATCATCGCGGTGACAACCCTCAACGACGGTGACATTACCCACGCCGTTCCAGACAACACAGGTTACATCACTGAAGGCCAGCTCTATCTCCGTGCAGACGCTGATTCCGGCAAGGTCATCATCGACCCGTTCCGTTCTCTTTCACGACTCAAACAGCTCGTGCAGGGAAAACAGACCCGCAAGGACCACAGCCAGGTGATGAATGCATCAGTACGTCTATACTCAGATGCACAGAATGCAAAGACCAAGCTCGAAAACGGTTTCGACCTGAGTGAGTATGACCTCAGATGTCTGGATTATGCAAAGGCTTATGCCACACGCATCCTTGCAATCGATGTCAACCTTACTCTCGACCAGATGCTCGACACTGCATGGGAGCTCTTCGGAACATATTTCACCAAGGCTGAGACCGGCATCAAACAGGAATTCATCGACCAATACTGGGTCGGGAAATAATAAATAAACAATGGCAATAAAGTTTCAATACAATAAGACATCCCTGAACAACCTCGGCAAACAGCTGAAGATGCGTCAGAAGGCCCTCCCTACCCTGAAGAACAAGGAGTCCGCCCTGCGTCTTGAAGTCAGGAAAGCCAAGGAAAAATCAGAGCAGCTTATTAAGGATCTTGAAGCCGCAATGCAAAGGTACGACTATCTTGCCGCCCTTTGGAATGAATTCGACCCGGGACTGATTTCCATTACCGACGTTGACCTGATTACCGTCAAGGTCGCCGGAGTAAAAACCCCGGATCTGAAGGATATCCATTATGAGATTCATGAGTTCAATGCTTTCGCAAAACCGGCATGGTATGCTGACGGTGTAGCAATACTCAAGGAGCTCTCAAGACTTGGAATTGAATCCGAAGTCTATATGGAGAAAAGCAGGATTCTCGACTGGCAGAGGAAGAAGACCACTCAGAAAGTGAACCTTTATGAGAAGGTGCAGATTCCTGGCTATCAGGAAGCTATAAGGAAAATCAAACGATATATGGAAGACGAGGAGAACCTCTCCAAGGCAGCTTCCAAGATCGTTAAGAGCAGACACGCTGAAGAGGAGGAGCAGGAGAATGGTTGAAAAAATGACTAAATATTCCTTCGTTCTCCTCAGCGGGGAGACTGAAGGTTTTCTGAAATGGCTTCAAGGACTTGGCATTGTGGATGTTACGCGTTCGACCAAGCCTGTTGACGAGAAGTCGTCACAGATGCTTGACAAAGTTTCAAACGTAACAAAGACTCTGGCCATCCTTGAGAAGCTTGACTACAGCGCCGACCCTGACTTCGAACTGATCAGGAAGGCGGCAGACAAGACTTGCATTGAAGGCTGCAAGGCCGTGAACACCCTCGGCGCAGTATCGCGTCTTGAAGAACTCAAGGCTGAGCTTGCTGCGGCAAGGAAGACTGTGAGCGACGTGGCACCATGGGGAGAATATGACAAGAAGGCGCTTGATGCCCTTGCAGACAAGGGACTTACCATCAGGTATTACAGTGTTCCTTCCAAGGTGTATGATTCTTCATGGGAGAATGATTATGCAATCGTAAAGGTAAGCGATACCAAGGGCAAGGTTTATTTTGTGACCGTTGCTCCTTCGGACGAAGAATATTCGTTCCCTGTTGCTCCTTGCGAGGCTCCGAAGGTTTCACTTGCCGAGGCAGACCGCAAGGTTGACGATATTCTGAATGAAATCATCGCCCAGAAAGGCAAGCTGCTCCATCTGAAAGAGCACTACCTCGACCATGTCCGCAAAGGCTATGCACGCAAGAGTGCAGACCTTGACAGGTATCTTGCTTCGACCACGGTCCAGGATGCTGCAGAAGGTTATGTTACGGTGGTGACCGGATTTGCTCCGGCTGAAAACGAGGAGTCCCTTAAAGCGGAACTTGACGCAAAAGGAATTCTCTACATCAGCGAAGCGGCAACGGAGGAGGACAACCCGCCTATCAAGCTGAAAAACAATCGTTTCAGCAAGTTGTTCGAGTGCCTTACCGGAATGTACGGAATGCCTTCCTACGGAGAATGGGATCCTACCCCTGTACTTTCAATATTCTTCTTCCTGTTTTTCGCCATGTGTATGGGAGATGCCGGATATGGAATCATTCTCATAATCTACGGAATTCTTCAGGACAAGAAGATTATCAATATCAGCATGTTCGACGGACTGGGCAAGCTTATCACCGTGCTCGGAATATCCACCACAGTAGTGGGATTCTTCCTTGGCACCGCGTTCGGAATGGACCTTTCGTCAGCAAGCTGGATGCCCGAGGCTCTGAGAAATGTAATGCTTACCGGTGATATCGCGGTCGGAGGTTCGACATACGCTCTCCAGATGGTACTGGCTCTTGCAATCGGCGTATTCCACATCTGCCTTGCAATGACACTGAAAGCAATTCTCTATACAAAGAGATTCGGTTTCAAAGAGAATATCAGCACCTGGGGATGGCTCATACTCATCCTCGGAGGCATAATCACGGCAGTGATTGCAATGCTCGGCATCTTGCCTGAAACCGCAATCAAAGTGATTGTGATAGTTCTTGGAGTGGTTTCCTGCCTCGGAATCTTCATCTTCAACAAGCCGGGAAGGAATCCTCTCATCAACATCGGAGCCGGACTATGGGATACATACAACATGGCAACGGGTATCCTCGGTGACGTACTGAGCTACATCCGTCTTTATGCCCTCGGTCTTGCCGGCGGCATGCTTGGAGGCGCTTTCAACAACCTCGGCACCATGGTCCTGGGAACTGATCCGACATGGCAGTGGCTTCCTTTCGTGCTCATTCTTATCTTCGGACACGTGCTCAATCTTCTGATGTCATGTCTGGGAGCTTTCGTACACCCTCTGCGTCTTACTTTCGTGGAGTACTTCAAAAACAGCGGATATGAAGGAAAAGGTGTAAAATACAATCCGCTCACCAACAACCCAATAGAACAATAACAATTTAAAATTCAAATAATTATGCTTAACACAATTCTTGGTTATCTCGGACTTGGCCTTATGCTTGGCCTTGCCGGTGTAGGTTCTTCAATCGGAACAACAATTGCTGGTAATGCAGCAGAAGGCGCTCTTAAAAAGAACAAAGAGAAATCATCATCTTACATGATTCTTTCGGCCATGCCTGCAACACAGGGTCTTTATGGTTTCGTTGCATTCCTTATGTGGATGGGCAAGGACTTCGCTGCTGATGGAGCAATGCTCTTCGGAGTAGGCATTTCTGTAGGTCTTGTCTGCCTTTTCTCAGCAATCCGTCAGGGTCAGGTCTGCGCAAACGGTATCGTTGGCATCTCACAGGGTCACGATGTCCAGACCAACACAATGATCTATGCTGCGCTTCCTGAGTTCTACGCAATCCTTGCACTCGTAGCTGCACTTATGATCTGATAAATTTCACAATTTTCATTGACAAATAATGAGAGGGTGACTGAAAGAAAATTCAGCCACCCTCTTTTTGCATTAAATCCGCTGCCTGTTGCCATCATCCGAAAAGTTCCATTACTTTGCCGGGTTTTCAGATTTCAGCAGGATGGATTCGTCCGGGAGACCTGACTATCTGACAAGCATTGTCATGCCAAAAGATGTCTCGACTACGGTCTTTCAGACCTTCGCTCGGCATGACAAATAAACTGATGCCCGGTCGGGCCGGGCATGACAAATAAGATAAACAGGCATTGTAAGGCCAGGTCTGAATGGCTAAAGCAGTGGCTGGCGGGATAGAGGCATGGTCATGCAGCGTGCTCCGCCACCTCCGCGAGGCAGTTCGCTTCCGGAAATGGTCACGGCGCACGGGCTGGAGCCGAAGACAGTGGAATCCTTCAGACCCGAGATAAAGTCGGCTGCACGGACTATTTCAAAGCCGGCCTTTGACAATTCATCCAGCGTGTGCACATTACGCGCATAGGTCAGCACCTTGCCTGGAGCAAACGAGAAGAAGTTCGCACCGCTGTGCCACTGCTCCCTCTCCTGGTCCCACTCATCATCACCACCGCAAATTATCGGCTTGAGATCCATTCCAAGACTCTTCAGCGCAGGCAGAAGCCCTGCAACCGGCTTGATAGAAGAAACGACACCGTCATCAATGGTGATCTGAACCGTCTGATACTGATTGGATTGCATGATCAAAGGCTTGAAAACCATGCATTTGTCCCTGTCAAGAAGAGTAAACACCATATCCAGATGGATGAACGATTCCGGCTCGGAAGGAAGCTGCTGCACCAATATGTAACTTCTGCCTGAAGGGGCACAACGGCGGAAACGTTCAACTATGAAATCTATGCCCTGAGGAGTAGTACGCACCCCGTTTCCTATAATGAGGATATCCTCACGGGCAACAAGAATGTCTCCACCCTCCATTATCACCTTTGAATCTGCGCCCTGGAAATCATTGGCATCAACCACATTGCATGCAAACACCCCGCTGTCCTTGTATATTGCATTCATGATCAGGGACTCCCTCATCCTCACCTTGTTCGCCATACGGCACACAAGGACATTGTCCCCGATAGTCACAGCAGCGTCACGGGTAAAATAGAAATTGTAAAGAGGGTAAAGGGCATAGTACTCATTTTTCAGATATGATGTCAGAGTATCAATCTTGGCGGGAAGCCCTTCAATGAGCACACGGGCCAGTTCCCGGGACGACATGAGCATGAGCGACTCCATATATGAAGTGACATCTTCAGACACGCATATCCTCCTGACCAGGTCCTCACGAGCCTTAGGTTTATCCAGCACCTTGACCAGCAAGTCAGTAACCTCAAAAACCCTGCATATCCTGGATAAGGTTCCCGACAGCAGGGAATATTCTTCCCGGGCAATTGAAAGGTTCAGGATGTCACTGTAAAGAGCCCTCTGTACATTGCGTGGCGTCATATTCTCCACCTCCGCACCCGGACGGTGCAGCAGTACGGCATCAAGGGTTCCAATCTCAGAATGAACATTAATCTCCACTTTAGGAGCATCCGGATTATTCATATTATCCATACGAAATTCGATTAACCATACGAACCAAAATTAATAAATTTCCCATACAAAAACAAATCAATTCAAATTCATCAAGATTTTCAGGAAAAAGATTATTCGCTATATTTTATGAAATTTCCTATATTTGCGGGGTTTAATGGAATCGAAATGCCATGAGGATTGCTGAGAAATACAAAGGGTTGGGAGGTGCTGAGATTTGGGACGTGGTCGTCGATTATGTGGAAAGAAGCAGGTCTGTGACGACTGTGACCGGAATCAGGCTCAGTGCCACGTTTGTCGGCAGTTGTATTTTCATCAAGGGAGGTACCCCGGGGACCAAGCGTGCCGACAAGGGGGAATATCTTACAGGCAAGGACTTTGTTTCAGCCTATGATATTGTCAGAGACTGGGATGAAATCAACACTGGGAATGTCAAACCTTATATAAAAAGGCAGCAGACACCTTTCATTGCCCTTCTGCACTGTGCAGGCGTCCTCATCTGACAAATCATCATCACTCGGAACGAAAAATCATCAGCCATGACAACAAAGACAAAGGTAATTTCCATCACAGGTGCCATCATCGCACTGGCCCTGGCACTGTTCATCTATTTCAAATTCTACTTCGTATTCGGAGAAGGAGTGAAGGCAGGAGAACTCAACTTCGTGGTTTACAAAGGATATGTATTCAAGACTTATGAAGGCAGGGCCATCCAGGCAGGATTTGCAAAGAACAAAGGCACGGCCACTCAGGCAGTCCAGTCGTATGAGTTCGACTTTTCAATCACCGACCAGGCCATAGCAGACTCCCTGATGAGATGCGGAGGACGCACGGTCGAGCTCCACTACAAGGAATATCTCGGGACACTCCCATGGAGGGGAAAACAGAAATACATCGTTGACCGCATCGTATCTGTCAGATAAATCTTTAGAAACATGAACAAGAGACTTATTATCCTGGGCGCACTGTGCTCAGGTTTATTTATGAGTGCGGCAGTGTCAGCCCAGGAGCCGCTCGTACGCAAGGCTAACTCCCCTGAAGGAAAACTCATGACCATGGAGGAAGCCGTGTGGCTGAGGAACCTCACACCTGCAATGGAAAGATTCAGCTTCAATGAAACTGAAGCGGAATATCCTGTGGCATTCACTCAGGGGAACAACCTTTATGTCCGCCGTGACAGCACATCGGCCATCGACACCGTCACCCGCCTGAGCGACAGGAACTTTGTTGCCGGACAGACCGTCAGCCGCAACGAATTCGGCATTGAAGGCGGCATATTCTGGTCACCTGATAAAAATATGCTCGCATATTACATCAAGGACGAAAGCCATGTGACCGACTTCCCTCTTTTCGACATCACCACCCGCACCGGCAGCACACAATATATCAAATATCCGATGGCAGGAATGGACTCGGAGAGGCTCAGCCTCAACATCTGGAATCCTTCCGACGGCACCACCTCCACCATTGACCATGTCAGCATTGCCACAAAATCAGGTTGGGCTCGCCCTGAAGAGACTTATATCACAAATGTTTGCTGGTCGCCTGACGGCACCGTCCTCTATGCCCAGCTCCTGGACCGAAGCCAGCGCCACAGCCTTCTCTGCGCATTCGGCACTGACGGCAGCCTCCTCAACGGATATGGAAGCAACGGAATCATCCTCGGTGAGGACAATGACAAATATGTCGAGCCGCTCGACCCTCTGTATTTTATAAAAGGGCAGCAGGAGATTTTCATATACCGCACAGCCAACAGGGACGGCTATCGCAGCCTCTATCTCTGTGACAATCAGGGAAATATCCGCAGGATAACAAATGTGCCGGCTGACATAGAATACATTGCCAATGACGGAAAATGGATTTACTATACATCTGCGGAGGTCTCCCCTGTTGAGAACCATCTGTTCCGTATCGGAATCGGCAATCTCAAGAAAGGTGTGATGAAAGCCAGATTGTCCCAGCCTCAGAGACTCACCCACGAGCCAGGCTGGCACAACATTACGATGAACCGTTCATGCACCCAGTTCGTTGACCACTACAGTTCGCTCTGCGTACCGAGAGTCCAGAACCTGTGCAATGCTGACGGAAGCATTATAAGGAATATCTACACGGCAGAAGACCCTACTCTCAGCTATTCATACGGTGAAATAACCCTCGGAAGCGTCAGGAGCGCCGATGGGAAATATGACAACTACTACAGGCTCATCAAACCTGCGAATTTCGACCCGGCGAAGAAATATCCTCTGATCGTCTATGTCTATGGAGGTCCTCACTCACAGATGGTACGCAATACATTCTGTGCAGAGCTGCGCAGGTGGGAAATGTACATGGCTCAGAGAGGCTATGTGGTTTATGTCCAGGACAACAGGGGCACTTCCAACAGAGGTCTTGACTTCGAGCAGGCAATCTGGGGACAGTGCGGTCAGGCCGAAATGGCTGACCAGATGGCAGGAATCAGCAAGATTCTCGAACTCCCTTACATCGACAGAGACAGGGTCGGAGTGCACGGATGGAGCTACGGCGGATTCATGACCATATCCCTGATAACCAACTATCCTGAGGTTTTCAAAGTCGGCGTTGCCGGCGGCCCGGTAATCGACTGGAAATGGTATGAGGTGATGTATGGCGAAAGATACATGGGAAATCCGGCAGAAAATGCCGACGGCTATGCAAGGACA
>CAMCIE010000057.1 GCA_945874815.1 uncultured Bacteroidales bacterium | reverse complement strand
AAACTTCCCATGTAGGAATTCAGGCTGATCTGGTTGGTTATCTCCGCACTTAACTGATATTCAGTGAGAAAACGGAATGTAAACGGGAAAATGAAGCAATATCCGACAGCACAGCCTATGAAAAACATAACTGTTCCGAAAAGAAATGCAGATCTGAGGCTTCCCTTTTCGTTTTCATACAGTGCCGGGCTGATAAAACGCCAGATTTCATAGATTGCATAGGGGAAGGACAGCACAAGGGCAAACCAGAATGAGGTGGTGATGTGCGTCATGAACTGGGTGGCAACATTTATGTTTATGATGTCCACCTTGTAATCAGATGCCGAAAAATCCGGCATCAGCGGGAGCCCACCCAGCTTGCCGAGCCATTTGTACAGAAAAAAATCCGAACTCGTCGGACCAAGCACGAAGGCATCGAAGATATAAGGCATCGCCATGAAACAGCACACCATCAGTACAACTACGACTGCGGCTATTCTGATAATGGACCATCTCAAAACCTCAAGATGCCCCCAAAATGACATCTCAGGATTTGCTTTCTCCTTCATCATTTATTTCTTTCTCGATTTCAGACATGCCGTCTTTGAAGCTCTTGACACCTTTTCCCAGACCGCGCATCAGTTCAGGGATTTTCTTTCCTCCGAAAAGAAGGAGTACTATGAGAGCTACGATTATTATTTCTCCGGCTCCTATATTGCCAAGCAAAAGCAGATTCTTCATATTGTCAGTATTTGTTCATTGGTGCAAATATATCACTTTTTTCATATTTATCCTTAACTTTGCAGGATTCAGATGACAAGATACAATTTGCGATGATAACAGAAAAACAGATTGAAGAAGCTCTGGAAAAGATTTTCAGGGAATTAAGTTTCAAGGAAGAGCCCCAGGGGCTTTATGATCCGCTCAAATATATGATGTCCATAGGAGGCAAAAGGGTGCGTCCGCGCCTGTGCCTTCTGGCCTATTCCATTTTCAAAGACCGGATGTCTGACGAGATTTATGCTCCGGCTGCGGCTCTCGAAGTTTTCCACAGCTTCACCCTCATCCATGACGACATCATGGACAAGGCAGATGTAAGACGCGGAGTGCCTACGGTTTATCGCAAATGGGACGAGAACACCGCCATCCTTTCGGGAGATGTGATGTCGATAGAAAGTTACAAACTTATTGCAAAGGCCCCGGTTGCATCCCTGCCAGCCGTGCTGAATCTGTTCTCCGCCACTGCCGCCCAGGTCTGCGAGGGCCAGCAGTATGACATGGATTTCGAAGATCTGGAGCAGGTGCCGATGGAGGACTATATGATGATGATCGGGCTCAAGACTGCCGTGCTGATTGCCTGCGCCGCTAAGATGGGAGCCATTGTTGCCGGTGCCGGCGAGAAGGAATGCGACCTGCTGTACAAATACGGCTACGACCTTGGTCTCGCCTTCCAGATTGCGGATGACTGGCTCGACACTTTCGGCGATCCGAAGGTTTTTGGAAAGGCCATCGGAGGTGACATTCTCAACAACAAGAAGAGCTGGCTGCTTACACATGCGTTGTCAAAAGGTGCAATGAGTTCAGCACCAGAGGGTTGCACAAGGGCTGACTTGCTAAAGGCAATGGATATGCCTGTCGGCACAGAGGCTCAGAACCAGGCCAAGATTGCCAGGGTGAAAGGCATTTATGAGGCTCTCGGCGTGGGCGAGGATGCCAAGGCGGAGATTGTACGTCTTCACGGTCAGGCTCTGGGCTATGTGTCACAGCTCGGCCTCAGCAGTGAGCATCAGGCCATGCTCCAGGACTATGCCAACAGCCTTGTCGGACGCACCAAATAACCGGCTTTGTCATTCCGGACGAAATCTGTCATTCCGGGCGAAATCTGTCATTCCGGGCGAAGTCATTGTCATTTCGAGCGAAGTCATTGTCATTTCGAGCGAAGTCGAGAAATCTAAAAAAAGTAGAAAAAATGCAAACCAACAATTTGGAGATAATGGCCCCCGCAGGCAACTTCGAATGCCTGAGAGCCGCTATCCAGGGCGGAGCCGACTCCGTATATTTCGGAGTGGAAAAGCTCAATATGAGGTCACATTCCGCCAACAATTTCAAGATGGAAGATCTGGAGGAGATTGTGAGAATCTGCTCTGAATCAGGAGTAAAGACTTACCTTACACTCAATATTGTCCTCTACAACGAAGACCTGGAAGATATGCGCAAGACTCTCCGGGCAGCCAGAAAAGCAGGCATCACGGCAGTCATTGCATCTGACATGGCGGCCATAATCTATGCCCGCCAGATTGGCCTTGAGGTGCACATTTCCACTCAGCTGAGCATTTCCAATGCCGAGTCCCTGCGTTTCTATGCCCAATTTGCGGACGTGATTGTTCTGGCAAGGGAACTGACCCTCAACCAGGTCAAGGAAATCAAGGGAATCATTGACAGCGAGAATATATGCGGGCCATCCGGAAGGCGTGTGCAGATAGAGATGTTCGCCCACGGTGCTCTGTGCATGGCTATCTCAGGCAAATGTTACCTGAGCCTGCATGAATACGGAGCTTCAGCCAACCGTGGCTCATGCTACCAGATCTGCCGTCGTGGCTACGAGGTCAGGGACGTTGAAACAGGCAATGAACTTGTCGTTGACAATAAATATATCATGTCTCCCAAAGACCTGTGTACCATTGAATTCATGGACAAAATCATTGATGCAGGCGTTACTGTGTTCAAGATTGAAGGACGCGCCCGTTCTGCAGAATATGTCAAGAAAGTGGCTTCATGCTACCGCAGGGCGGCGGATGCGGTCTGTCAGGGAAATTATACTCCTGAACTTGCCGCAGAACTGAAGGAGGAACTGTCCGAAGTGTTCAACCGCGGCTTCTGGGACGGATATTACCAGGGTGCACGCCTTGGCCAGTGGAGCGAAGTCTATGGAAGCAAGGCCACCAAACGCAAGGTTTATTGCGGCAAGGTGACCAACTGGTTCGGCCGTCTCGGTGTGGCCGAAGTGCTTGTGGAATCGGCATCAATGAAGGTCGGAGACAAGATACTTATAATAGGCCCTACCTCCGGTGTCATAGAATATACGGTCCCTGAAATCAGGGTTGATCTCAAGCCTGTGGAAGAGGCTGCCAAAGGCACTCTCTGCTCCATTCCGATTGACTGGTCCAAAGTCGTTCCCGGAGCCCGTGAAGAGCGTGAGGGACTTTGCGGCGATGGATGCAGCCAGCAGGCCTGCCGTGCCATTGAAGATGAGCGTCTGAGGCGTTCAGACAAAATCTACCTCTGGGAATAGATATCTGTTTCGAGAGCTTTCCGGAGCTGGGTATCATAACGGAGACGGACTTTCACGGCCGCTTCCTGATACCAGTACCTTGTAACGATTTCTTCTTCAATGAACGGGATGATTTCATCTTTCTTCAGCCTGATGAATCGTTCCTTGTCCATTTCCATGGCTTTCTGCAGCGCATCAAGCTGCTCAGACATCGAATCTGCAAGTCCATCTTTTTCAAGCTCTTTCTTCATCTGGTCGAAAAGAGTCCTTGCACTGCTCCTGTAGTCAAAATCCTGAGTCTTGGCAAATTTGATAAAATCTTCGAAATCCTCATCGCTGAACCGGTAGTCATCCACCCCGGCGATGCTTTCATGCTTGCGTGCGAAATCAAGGACATACTGGTCGAGGACTCCACCCAAAACAAGAGAATAGACCAGACGGCTGTATGATGGCGATTCAATTTCAAAGTCAGGGCTGATTCCGCCTCCGTCTCTGACGATACGTCCCGAAGCCGTGCGGAACTCCTTTGTGAGCGAATCCGGAATATGTCCCACGCTGCCATCCTCATTCCTGTGGGCATAGTCAATGGCCTGGACGCATCTGCCGCTTGGTGTATAGTATTTCGCCGTAGTCACTTTCATCTGGGCGTTGTAAGGAAGTGGCCTGATGGACTGGACAAGTCCTTTGCCGAAACTTCTCTTGCCCATCACGACAGCCCTGTCCAGATCCTGGAGTGCGCCTGTCACGATTTCAGAGGATGATGCACTTCCGGAATCGATCATCACTATGATAGGAATCTGTGTATCAACAGGATCCTTTGTTGTCCTGTATTCTTTGAATGATTCTTCGGTATTTCCTTTCGCAGTCACCACCAACGAGCCTTTCGGCACGAAAAGCGACACAATCTCTATGGCTTCGCTCATAAGTCCGCCACCATTGCCGCGAAGGTCGAGGACCAGCCTCTTCATACCCTGCTGCTTGAGTGAGAGAAATCTTTCCTTCAGTTCGCCTGACACATTGTCAGTAAATCCGCTCTGGTAGATATAACCAGTTGTGTCATTGAGCATTCCGGCATATTCGATATCCGGAAGATGGATCCTTTCACGGGTAATCTTCAAATCAACAGTATCTCCGCTATGGACTTTTCTGACTTTGAAAGTAACCTGTGTTCCCGGCTTTCCCTTCATCCTGTCACTGCTTTCCTTCGTCTGCAGTCCGACTGTAGGCACTCCGTCGATGGAGAGAATCTCATCACCGCAGACAAGTCCGTTCTTATATGCCGGAGAACCGTAATATGGCTCGTTGATCACCACATTTCCTTCAACGCGCTTATAGATGATGGCTCCGATTCCACCATAGGTTTTGGAAAGCATCATCTGCAAGTCTTCGTTTTCCTCCTCAGGAATGAATATGGTATATGGGTCAAGTTCTTCGAGCATAGCATCCACTCCGGCACGCATGATCCGGTCCACAGGAAGGGAATCCACATAGGAACGGTTCAGTTCCTTGATTATGGCACTCTGAATCTCGGACCACTGGCCGAGTTTGAACGTCTTGCTTTGGGAAGATGCTGAAAATGAGCTTGTCAGAAGGACTGCCGCAAATGCGCTTATAATAAGAAATGTCTTATGTTTCATGATTTTGGATTTGTTTTTGCAGTTACCATTTACGTCTGCAGACGCAAATTTTAGCATATTTCGTGCAAAAATATGAAAAATTTATACCTTTGCAGCGGTTTTTAGTAGTAATAAAGTGCAGTTTTTATGATTAATTTGGTTTTTGCAACGGGCAATAGCGGCAAACTGCGTGAAGCTTCAGAGATTTTAGGAGGGGATTTCAAGCTCGTTACCCCTATGGAAATTGGAATCAGTGAAGAGATTCCAGAGACTGGAAAGACATTGAAAGCCAATTCATTGCAAAAGGCTCAATATCTTTTTGACAAAAGTGGATGCAATTGTTTTGCAGATGACACCGGACTTGAGGTTGATGACCTCGGCGGAGCTCCGGGAGTCTATACGGCAAGATACGCCGGAGAGGATAAGGATTTCAACAAGAACATGGACAAGGTCATTCAGGAGCTTGCCATCAAGGAATGTGAAGCCAGCATGGCAGCCTCTCTCGGGCTCAAAGTGAAGAAAGTTACTCGTAAGGCACGCTTCAAAAGTGTTGTCACATTGATATTCGACGGACAGAAACATTTCTTTGAAGGCACACTTGAAGGAAAGATTGCGCGCGCGAAGTCAGGCAATGGTGGATTCGGATATGATCCGATCTTCCTTTCCGATGATTATCCGGGACTTACGCTGGCCGACATCACTGAGGAGCAGAAAAACGAGATTTCCCACAGAGGAAAGGCTCTGCGTGCGATGGCCGGCTGGTTTGCCGCACAGGCATAAGGTCAAGGCCGTACAAAAGTTTGTATCACAGATGATTGTCAACACAGGATTGATTGTCCTACATACGACTAAATACGGTGAAAACTCCGTCATTCTTCATACTCTGAGCAAAGAGTATGGGAGACGGAGTTTTTTCGTGCGTGGCGTGGGGAAAAAATCCATGACCACCCTGTTCCAGCCATTGAATGTACTGGAGGCTGACATCGTGCAGGGTAATAAATCCAAACTGTTGAATATCAAAAATATAACAGCCCTATATCCCCTTGCCGGCATAAGGAACGACCTGTACAAGAATTCCATGACGCTATTCCTCAGCGAGGTCCTGTACCGTGCCCTTCGGGAAGGCGCCGGCGAGGACGGACTCTATGAATGGTGCGTGAAGAATATTCTTCTTTTGGATTCGGTACAGAACGATTTCAGCAATTTCCATCTGCGGTTTCTGCTGGAATTGTCGGTAATCCTCGGTTTCAGTCCTTCACTTGAAGACCTCAGACCTTTTGTAAGCGACCATTTCAACATTATTTCAGATTTCATGTCTTCATCTTTTGCAGAATCCATGCTCATTCCCCTTTCCGGCGAGGTCAGGAACGAGATTGCAGAAGAATTGCTCCGCTATCTGGAATTTCATCTGGATTCTTCCCTCAATGTCAACTCATTGAAGGTTCTGCGGGAACTTTTCGCATAAGCCAGATTCCGGGCATGCGTCAGGATTGTCTCTGCGCATACTGAATTCGCAGCCGCAGTACTGCTGGTTGTAGAAATTCTGTTCCCGGATTATCTGACTGCGACGCTCCTGAAGGCCGCCTTTGCGCCAGTTCTGTTCCCACCAGACAGGAGCCTTGTCCGGAGCCTGGCCGGATACCTTGGTGCAGGCCCATTGGCCCGCCTGGTTGATCTGATCCAGTGACTTCCATCTGGACGATGCTAAAGTGGTGGTCAACACCCTGTAACCATGGCCGGAGGCATATTCTGCAGCACGGAGAAGACGATATTTGAAGCACTGAAGGCAGCGTCCCCCTCTTTCCGGCTCAGACTCAAGGCCCTTTACCGCTTCGAGCCATTGCTGGTGGTCATAGTCCGCATCAACAATTTCCAGACCCAGGGAAGAGGCGTAACGTGAGCATTCCTCTTTGCGGATAAGGTATTCCTCGTAGGGGTAAATATTCGGATTACAGTAATATATGAGGGGACGTACACCTTCCTTGAGCAGGCGTTCTATTATCGCTCCCGAGCAAGGCGCGCAGCAGGTGTGGAGCAGAACTTTGTCTGCTCCGAAAGGCACCTGCAAGCTGTCGTCTTTCCTTTTTGCCATGAATTATTCCTTGAATCCGGCTACGTCATCCATGGAGGTAGGGATGATTTCAAGCAAATCGCTGTAGATTTCCATCACACCTTTGATCCATGAAGTCCTGTGGGCAATCTTTTCGTCCTTATAGACGGCGTATTTGGTTACGTAAGCTGCCACTGTTCCACCGTTTTCTCCCGTGAACTTGGTAGTCGTGCTCTTATTGTTCACAACCCATGTCGTAGCATCGTCAGGAGCAGTAAGATTGCGGACCTTCACATACTGGCCGAGATAATCCAAGCACTGATTGTCGGATATCTCCGGAACTACAATCTCAGCCTTGGTATCGGTCGGGAAAATAATCGCCTTCTTGATCTGAGGCAGATTCTTGTAAAGGTCATAGGTAGCATATTTAAGACTGACAATCACCTTGGTTCCGACAGGCAGTGTAGCCTCCGTATAATCCTCTCCTTTGAGGATTATTCCCGTGCCAGGCTCACCGGTATTGTCAACAAGGGAAATAACCTGATACAAGGCACCACCCTCATTGTTGGCAGCGACATAGCCTTTCACTGCCACAAGGTCTGCAAGCTCAGCGCCAGAGGTCATGGAAGCCAATTTTGCATTCAACTCCTTGACAGTAAGAGCTTTGCTCTCGTCCGGGCATTCCTCTTTCTCTGCAAACTCAAGTGATGTGACAAGGGTGTTAAGGTATATTGTGTCAGTTCCGGTAACTCCGATGGCATAACCTGTCACGATAACATTCCTGTCAAGATAGCTGGTCACGTTAAGCGAGTTGTTCGGATATGAGAGGGAGCCGACAACTTCTGTTCCCTCAACAGCCACATTATAATGCCACT
>CAMCIE010000056.1 GCA_945874815.1 uncultured Bacteroidales bacterium | reverse complement strand
TCGAGGAGGCTTGTGAAAAAGGTACCATCATCATGTGCCTGCTTTCAGACGCGGCTGTGATGTCTGTATGGCCTAAGATCAAACCATATCTCACTCCTGGCAAGGCCCTTTATTTCTCACACGGCTTTGCAATCACCTGGAGCGACCGCACAGGCTGCGTTCCTCCCGCAGATGTTGACGTGATCATGGTTGCCCCTAAGGGTTCAGGTACAACTGTCCGCTCTCTCTTCCTCGAAGGCAGGGGAATCAATGCTTCATTCGCTGTATATCAGGATGTTACAGGGAAAGCTCAGGAGCGTACACTTGCTCTCGGTATCGGTATCGGATCCGGTTACCTCTTCGAGACAACCTTCCAGCGTGAGGCAGTTTCTGACCTTACAGGTGAGCGCGGATCCCTCATGGGTGCAATCCAGGGACTTCTCCAGGCACAGTACGAAGTTCTCCGCGAGAACGGACACACTCCTTCTGAGGCATTCAACGAGACCGTTGAGGAACTCACTCAGTCACTCATGCCGCTCTTTGCAAACAGAGGTATGGACTGGATGTATGCAAACTGCTCTACAACTGCTCAGAGAGGTGCACTCGACTGGTATCCACGTTTCCACGACGCAATCAAACCGGTTGTAAAGGACCTCTATGAAAGCGTGAAGAGCGGTAACGAGGCTCAGATTTCAATCGACTCCAACTCCAAACCTGACTACCGCGAGGGTCTTGAGAAGGAACTCAAAGTGCTCCATGACAGCGAGATGTGGAGAACTGCCGAGACTGTGCGTCAGCTCCGTCCTGAGAATAACAAATAATATCCCTTATGGACAAAAATAGAGTCTATATTTTTGATACAACCCTTAGGGATGGTGAACAAGTGCCTGGTTGCCAGCTGAATACAGTTGAAAAAATTCAGGTGGCAAAGGCACTTGAATCTCTCGGAGTCGATGTTATCGAGGCCGGATTCCCGGTTTCAAGCCCGGGTGATTTCAATTCTGTCATTGAAATTTCCAAGGCTGTGACCTGGCCGACAATCTGCGCTCTTACGAGGGCTGTGGAGAAGGATATCGATGTGGCTGTCGAGGCTCTCAAATTTGCCAAGCACAAGAGAATCCACACCGGAATCGGCACATCTGATTCTCACATCCGCTACAAATTCAATTCGACTCGTGAGGAAATCATAGAGCGTGCGGTGAAGGCAGTGAAATATGCCAGAAACTTCGTGGATGAGGTCGAATTCTATGCCGAAGATGCCGGAAGGACTGACAATGAGTACCTTGCAAGGGTCGTGGAGGCTGTTATTGCAGCTGGTGCAACTGTGATTAATATACCCGATACCACCGGCTACTGCCTCCCTTCCGAATATGGAGCTAAGATTAAATATCTCTGCGACAATGTCAGCAACATCGACAAGGCCATAATCTCCACTCATTGTCACAACGACCTGGGAATGGCGACGGCCAACACGATGTCCGGCCTTCTCAACGGAGCACGCCAGTGCGAAGTTACCATCAACGGAGTCGGCGAAAGGGCAGGAAACACCTCCCTCGAAGAGATCGCGATGATAATAAAGTCGCATAATGACATTGACCTTCAGACAAATATCAATACGACAAAGATTTATCCTCTGAGCCGTATGGTGTCCAACCTGATGAACATGCCGGTGCAGCCGAACAAGGCAATTGTGGGACGAAATGCCTTTGCTCACTCTTCTGGAATCCATCAGGACGGCGTCCTCAAGAATGTCTCGACTTATGAAATCATAGACCCTAAGGACATCGGACTCGACACCAACTCAATCGTGCTTACTGCCAGAAGCGGAAGGGCAGCCCTGAAATACCGTCTTGAAAGCCTTGGAGTGAAGCTTACTCCTGAGAAGCTTGACAAGATTTATCAGGAGTTCCTTCGTCTTGCCGACAAAAAGAAGGAAATATGCGACGATGACGTACTGATGCTTGCAGGAGCTGACCGCTCGCACGAGCAGGTTGTCAAGGTGGACTGGCTCCAGGCTACAAGCGGCATAGGAATGAAGCCAGTGGCTTCGGTCGGAATCGACATTTCAGGTGAGAAATTCGAAGCTGCTGCAACAGGAAACGGACCGGTGGATGCTGCCATCAATGCCCTCCGTCAGGTCATCCGCAGGAAAATCACGATCAAGGAGTTTACTATTCAGGGTATAACAGGAGGCTCGGACGACTGCTGCAAGGTGCACATGCAGGCTGAGCATGAGGGACATATCCTTTATGGTTTCGGCTCAAGCACCGACATTGTAACGGCTTCCATCGAGGCTTATGTGGACTGTGTGAACAAATCCCACAGCCTTTGACAATTCCTGAACTGGAGATGACTTTGGTTGAAACGAACTTAACAATAGACAATGAATACATTATTTGATAAAATCTGGGACTCGCATGTCGTGAATACAATCACTGACGGTCCTGTCCAGCTCTATATAGACAGACTCTACTGCCACGAAGTGACCAGCCCTCAGGCATTTGACGGTCTTCGCAGCAGGGGCATCAGCCCTTTGCGTCCGGAACGCATTTTCTGCATGCCGGACCACAATACCCCTACCCACGACCAGGACAAAGAAATCGAAGATCCGGTTTCCCGCCGTCAGGTCGAGACTCTGAAGGCGAATGCCGAAGAGTTCGGACTGATGCATTTCGGAATGATGGACTCCCGCAACGGCATCATCCACGTCGTGGGACCGGAGAGGGGACTGTCCCTTCCGGGAATGACCATTGTCTGCGGGGATTCACATACCTCCACCCATGGAGCCATGGGTGCAGTGGCCTTCGGTATCGGTACCAGCGAGGTGGAGATGGTAATGGCTTCGCAGTGCATCCTTCAGCAGAAACCCAAGTCCATGAGAATCAGTGTGGAAGGTCAGCTCGGCAAGGGCGTGACTGCAAAGGATGTGGCTTTGTATATAATGAAGAACATCACCACTTCGGGAGCTACAGGATATTTTGTGGAATATGCCGGAAGTGCCGTGCGCAGTCTGTCCATGGAGGGACGTCTTACTTTGTGCAACCTTTCAATTGAAATGGGTGCCCGCGGAGGTTTCATAGCTCCTGACCAGACTACCTTTGACTACCTCAAGGGCAGGGAATATGCTCCGAAAGGGGAGGATTGGGACAGAGCTGTAGAGTATTGGAAGACTCTCCGCAGCGGTGACGATGCAGTCTTTGACAAGGAAATCGTCTTTGATGCTTCGGACATCTGTCCGATGATTACCTATGGTACCAATCCTGGAATGGGAATCGCAATCGATGAGAACATTCCTTCGGCTGATTCTTTCAGCGGCGAGGCTGCGGCTTCTTTTGCCAAATCCTTGGATTACATGGGTTTCGATGCCGGAAGCAGTTTGCTGGGCAAGAAGATTGACTATGTTTTCCTTGGTGCCTGCACCAATGGCCGTATCGAGGATTTCAGGGCTTTCGCAACTATTGCTGCCGGCCGTCATAAGGCCGAGGGGGTAACTGCATGGCTGGTTCCCGGTTCATGGGAGGTTTCAAGACAGATAAGGGAAGAGGGACTCGACAAGATTCTCGAAGCTGCCGGCTTTGAAATCCGTCAGCCGGGATGCTCGGCCTGCCTTGCCATGAATGATGATAAGATACCTGCCGGGAAATACAGCGTTTCGACCAGCAACCGCAATTTTGAAGGCCGTCAGGGCCCGGGGGCAAGAACGCTTCTTGCAAGCCCGCTCACTGCTGCGGCTGCCGCTGTCACTGGCGTCATTACAGATCCACGGTCTCTTATGGACTGAGTATCTTGAGTTAAGGCTTAAAATTCCGACAGTATGAAACAGAAATTCGATATAATAGAGAGCACATGTGTGCCTCTTCCTTTGGAAAATATTGATACAGACCAGATTATCCCCGCGCGTGTCCTGAAAGCCACAACCCGGGACGAGAGTTTCTTCGGCGAGAATCTGTTCAGGGACTGGCGTTACGACTCTCAGGACAGACCGAAGGCGGACTTTGTTTTCAACCAGCCTGATTTCTCTGCAGCTCCTTGTGAGGGGGTGCACCAGGTCCTGGTTGCCGGCAAGAACTTCGGCTGCGGCTCCAGCAGGGAGCATGCTGCCTGGGCTATAGCCGGCTATGGCTTCAGGGTTGTCGTATCCAGCTTCTTTGCTGATATTCACAAGAATAACGAACTGAACAACTTCGTGCTTCCGGTGGTGGTTTCTGAAGAATTCCTTTCAGAACTCTTCGATTCCATCGCTGCGGACTCTCAGGCCAGGGTCAGGGTGGATGTGCCTGCCCAGACCATCACCAATCTTGCAACTGGCACTCAGGAGAGTTTCGAAATCAATTCGTATAAGAAATATTGCCTCATGAATGCTGTTGACGACATCGACTATCTGCTTGAGCAGAAGGACAAGATTGAGGCTTTTGAAAACAACAGATATGAAACTCAAAATTGCTAAGCTTCCGGGCGACGGAATCGGACCGGAGGTTGTTGAACAGGCTGTGAAGGTTGTGGATGCGGTGTGCCGCAAATTCGGTCATGAGGCTGAATTTGCATTCGGATTTGTCGGTGCATGTGCAATAGACCACTGTGGCAATCCTTTCCCTGAGGAGACTTTCAAAACTTGTATGGAGAGCCAGGCTGTGCTCTTCGGTGCAGTGGGTGATCCTAAATATGACAATGATCCTACAGCAAAGGTGCGTCCTGAGCAGGGCCTTCTGGCCATGCGCAAGCAGCTTGGCTTGTATGCGAACTTGCGTCCTGTGGAGACTTTCAGCTCTCTCGTGCACAAGAGTCCTTTGAAGAAGGAACTGGTTGACGGAGCCGACTTCCTTTGTGTCAGGGAACTCACCGGTGGTATGTATTTCGGAGAGAAAGGTCGTCTTGACAATGGCGATACTGCCTATGACACAAATATTTACCATCGTTATGAAGTTGAGCGTATCCTGAAGCTTTCCTTTGAATATGCTCGTCTGAGAAGAAAACATCTGACCGTCGTTGACAAGGCAAATGTGCTGGAGTCTTCGCGTCTGTGGAGGCAGGTGGCCCAGGAGATGGCTCTGCAATATCCTGATGTAGAGACTGATTATATGTATGTGGACAATGCCGCAATGAAGCTTATCACCGGACCGAAGTTCTTCGATGTGCTTGTGACAGAGAATACTTTCGGGGATATCCTGACCGATGAGGCAAGTTGTGTTTCCGGTTCTATGGGTCTGCTGGCTTCGGCTTCAGTTGGCGAGCATACCTCGGTGTTCGAGCCTATCCATGGTTCATATCCTCAGGCTGCAGGAAAGAATATCGCCAATCCGGTTGCGACCATACTTTCTGCTGCCATGATGTTCGAATATGCTTTCGGAATGATGGAGGAGGGACGCGCAATCCGTGCGGCTGTCCAGGCAAGCATCGATGCGGGTATCGTCACCGAGGATCTTGCAGATGGCGGCAAGGCATACAGCACTTCCGAAGTGGGAGACTGGATTGCTGCGCAGATTTAAGAGTTTTAGGGCTGCAAACTGAAATATAGCACTTTTTGATCATTAAATTCATAAAACTGATCAAAATGTTGAGATTTCTTGACTAAATATAGCACTTTTTTTTGGTATTTGAAAAAATGTCCTTATATTTGCAGTCCAATATCGCGGGGTAGAGCAGTTGGTAGCTCGTCGGGCTCATAACCCGGAGGCCGGAGGTTCGAGTCCTCCCCCCGCTACCAGGAAAGCGTAGCCCGCAAGGTTGCGCTTTTTTAATGAAAGTTTATTGTGTTGCGGGCGTGTTGAAATTGGTAGACAAGCCAGACTTAGGATCTGGTGCCGCAAGGCGTATGGGTTCGATTCCCTTCGCCCGCACAAAAAGACAGAGGCTGAAATCTCAACCTCTGTCTTTTTTGTTCGTCCAGCACGAACGTATTCTAAAAAACTCCGCAATAATTTTGTAAACCATAGTCATATAAATAGTTTTATGTTTAACAATGCCCTTTCCCCAGGGCGGTTACATTGTTATAACGTAAAAACTATCCGAAAGGTTGGGGAAATCAGTCACATCCCCGGAAGTTTCTGCTTTTCCCTCTGCCGGTGAAACAAGATTCATATCGCTGATAAGGCCGAAGGCGGAAAAACAACTTTTTGCAATGTGTCGAATCTGGAATCTTTCCCCAATATTCAAGACATTCCTCTATTGATGAAAGGGCGGGATGCTCATACAACTCATAATCTATTCCGTTGCTCTCCAGGAAAGACAACACCCTTTTCCTTGCTGCTTGCCTTTGTTCTGCTGTTATCTCCATATTCATTTGATTATTCACAGGTCTTTGTGGTTTATTGCCATTCCCATCCGGAGAAAGCCTTCTGTCTCTCCCGGACTTGTTACAATTATGAATTTCGGATACATTCCTAATACTCTTATTTTGCTACAGCCATCGACTTCGTGAATGCAGAAAACAGCTCTTTCTGTTTTCCGGTGAAGACAATATGATGGTTCCCAATTGGATTTGTGAGGAAATATCCGGAGCATACGGAAGGACTTGCAAATTGCAGGAGAATCTGGGTTCGGCACAGATTGTCGCCATATCTGTTTTCCATAAGAGATGCTTCTTCACAGAATGCCCTCGACAAGTCTCCTGACACTTTGAATACCGTTGCATCGCCCTCCGGAAGTTCGCCGTGGACGGCAACACCTATGCCTGACTCGAAATGTGTGTTATAGGACCACTTGCAGACCATATTTAACGGAACCGTGCAGTGTGCAAGGAGAATCTGGCCGAGTACCGGATCGATTTGAGACGGATTTGACTGGAAGCCGCACTGTCCCGTGAGCGCATTGCCGATTGCCATCGAAAGAAGCGCAGGGATGTCGCCTTCACATCCGGCCGGAATCCCTTCGGCATTGAGAAGCGCCAATGCTAAGCAGCCCGTGTTGCCAAGGGTGGAAAGCAGGTCGAAACATCTGACAGTCAAGCCGGAAAGTTCGTATTTGTCCACAATGGATTTCATACCTCCATATATTTTTATGGCTCCCTCTACATATTGCTTTATGATTTCGGGTGCATCCTTCCTGAGCCCTGATATTATTTCTTGGTGTTTATTGGAGACATTGATATCCTGATCTTTGGAAGCCTCTTCAATAAGTTCATTAATAGGTATATCCACAAGTTCAAGCCCGAGTTTCCGCTTTACGGCATCTTTGTCGGCCCGGCTTGAAATAAGCCAGTCAGAAGGCTCCCCTATTATTCCCAGTTTCTGTCCGCAAAGCTGTCTGCGAGCCTTCGAGACTTTTGCAAGAATCTCTATTCTGCGGGCAATATATTCAACACCTCCGTGAAGCACCTCTCCTTTGCGTCCCTCCTGATTCAGGAATGACAGAATCTCGAGCGATGCCGCCAAAGAATTGCTCTTTCCTGATGTCAGCAACAGGACATCTCCGTCCAGCTTGTCATATACTTTCTTGTAATGTCCTTCGGAACCGCCTGTCCTCACGAAAATCAGATCAAGGTCGCTCTTCCCGTATGTCGAAAAATCGTCACCGGCAAAATCCATTTTGAAGCCGAGCGCCCGCTCGACAGATTCAATGAAATCAATGGAAACCGCGTCCACGGCATTCTTGTCATGAAGCGAAGAAGTAAGGGTGTATAATGATATTTTCATTTTTGTCAGGTTCTCAAAATTTTATTGTTCGGTTTCAAAGCCCAGAAAAATACAAAAAATAATCATATGAACATGTATTGTATATCCTGTTTATTGCGGAGAAAATGTTCGAGTCCGCCCATCTCCACTGAAAATGCCTCTCAGATACCCTGAGAGGCATTTTTTCAAATCGTACCCCATTTTGTACCCCATTTTTTGGG